>NZ_FMIA01000002.1:6245000-6499829 GCF_900091615.1 Micromonospora yangpuensis
TCTCCCGCAAGCTCGCCCGGTGCTCTGCCGGTCGACAACGTTACCCGGTCGGCTCCGCCGCGCCAAATCGGCCTCGTCGACCGCTTCAGGGGCACCGCCCGCCCGCTGTCGTCGGGGTTGACCCCCGCCGACCTCGGCGTTGTCACCGCGCTCCGGCCTCTCGGGGTGTTCGCCCCGGTTCGTCCGTTCCGCGCTGGCAGAGAGAAAGTTACGCGTACCCGGGTTTGATCGTCAAATCGGGGGGTAACGTCGCGCGTCACACGCCCGGTGAGCTGGCCTTGCGCGCTCGCCAGCCGCGTATCCCGAGCAGTCCCACCGTGGTGCCGACGGCCAGCGAGGTACCGATCAGCAGCGCGTGGATCCACAGAAAGCCGGTTGCCGGCCAGTCCCCGACGGTGCCGCTCACCCAGGCCCGGGGGTCCTGCCAGATCGCGACCGCGAACCTGGGCCAGATCACCCAGGTCCAGACGCCGACCCCGACCAGGAACAGCGACCAGCCACGCGACAGCACCATGGCAGCCGAGTATGCCAGCGCCGCCGACCACCGACCGCCGCCTTCCCCGCACCGACCACCCGTCTCCGCCAGCCCGCCGGGACACTGCCGGCAGCCCGCCGGGACAGTGCCAGCAGCCCACCGGGACACTGCCGGTCCGCGAACGGACGGTTGCCTCCGTCGATCGATCCGGTTCTTCGCGTGACACCATCATCAGGACGAGCGGGAGGACCGATGGAGCATCGCACCAGCGTTCTGACCACAGCCGGACCGACGGAGCTCTGGCGGGCGCTTACCGATCCGACCGAATGGCCCCGGTGGACGGCCTCGATGACCCGGGTGGAGGCCCTCGACGGTCCGGTGGCGCCGGGGAACCGGTTCCGGATCGTTCAGCCGGGCCTGCGTCCGATGGTGTGGACCGTCACCGGGTACGTCGACGGCTCCTCCTACGAGTGGACCGCGAGCCTGCCCGGGGTGACCAGCGTCGCGTGGCATGCCGTCGGGTCGGCACCGGACGGCCGGTTCCGGATCGAGCTGGGGATCCGCCAGTCCGGTCCGCTGGCACCGCTGGTGGGACTGCTGGTCGGCCGCCGAACCCGTCGCTACGTCGACGCCGAGGCCGAGGGACTCGTCCGGTACGCCGAACACGCCGGGTGAGCGCCGGGTTGCCGGCTGCTGCCACGATGCCGGCATGGCAGCAGCGGGGTCGGACGGTCGTCGATGGTGGCCGCCGAACTGGTGGTCGGTACTGCGGGTCGGACTGGTCGTCGTCTGGGTGGTCTGGGCGGCGGCGACCTGGTGGTGCATGCCGCGACCCGGCACGTTGGCCGAGGCCCGGGCGGACCTGGCAGCCGGACGCTTGGTCGCCTACGCCTGGGGTAACTCGTGGCAGACCTCCTCGACCGGTTGGTGGCACGACGAGTTCCAGCTGATCCAGGGCAGCAACGAGGGCCCGGTGTTCGTCTGGCGGACCTCCGATCACCGGGTACGACACGTCGAGCCGGACCAGTCGACACCGGTGCGGGATCCGGTGCAGCTCGACGGGGTCTGGTCCGCGGGGCCGGAGGTTGTGGGGCCGGAGGCTGTGGAGCTGGCGACGCGGCTGCGGGCGGCCGGTACGCCGGTGCGCTCGCCCGTCTCCGGGTTGCCCGGGCCGGTGCCGCTGCTGGTCACGCTCGCCGCGGTGGTCGTACTCGGGGTGCTGGTCTTCGGGCCGGCGCCGGTGACCGGTACCCGGTGGTTCTGGTTCTGGTTGTTCGGTCTGTCGATGGGTCTCGGGGTGCTCTACTGGCTGGCCCGTGAGCATCCCTGGCGGGTTGCCGCCCGCCGGCCGACGGGCCCGGTCGGTACGGATCCGCCTGGTACGGATCCACGACGGCGCTGGTACCTCGGCCTGGCGGTGGCGATCGTGGGCTCGCTCGCGGTGAGTCTGCTGGTGTTCAGCCTGCAACGGGTGCTGGGTGAACAGCTCGTGCCCTGCGGGCCGGACGGCTGCGGGTGACCCGGTGCGGGGTCCGCGGCCCGGGGCGGTCTGGCAGAGTGGCCGCTGTGGACGCGCTCACGGTACGGGGGTTGAGCCGCAGCTTCGGCGATCTGGTCGTGCTCGACCAGGTCAGCTTCACGGTGGCGCCGGGTCGGATCGCTGTCGTGGTGGGCCCGAACGGCTCCGGCAAGACCACCCTGCTGCGGTGTGTCGTCGGTGCCGACCGGCCCGACGACGGTGAGGTGCTGGTGGACGGCCGACGGGCGTACGAGACAGATCCGTGGGTGCGGGCCTTCGTCGCCGCCGCCCTGGACGACATCGACTTCTTCCCCGATCTCTCCGTGGTCGAGCACCTGGAACTGCTCTCGTACGCGCACGGCGGCAGCGGTGCGGACGTGGCAGAGGTGCTGGCCGAGTTGGGGCTGGAGCGGGCCCGCGACCAGCTGCCCGCCACGCTCTCCAGCGGCCAGCGGCGACGCCTCGCGCTGGCGTCGTGTTTCGTCCGGCCGCGCCGGCTGCTGATCCTGGATGAGCCGGAGCAGCGCCTGGACGTCCGGGGTCGGGCGTGGCTGGCCGAGAGGTTACGCGGCGAGCGGGACGCCGGTACGGCGGTCCTGATGGCCTCGCACGACGCCGACCTGATCGGGGCGGTCGCCGACACCCAGGTCGAGATCGGCACGTGACCGCCGCACCGGCGGCGAGCCGGACCGTACCGCCGTCGGGCGTGCCCAGCGCCCGGCAGCTGCGGTCCCGGCTGCGTCGGGCCCGTCGCCGGCACCATCCGCCGTCCCTGGGCGACCTGCTCACCGACATCTACATGGCGGTGCTCTTCACCGCGATGTACGGCTGGGCGTTCGTCAGCAACGTCCGGGAGTACCTGCACTCCCCGTCGGCCGACCCGGCCGATCCGGCGGAGCGGTACTGGCTGGCCGGGGCCGCGTTGCTGGCCGTGGCCGGGCTCGGTTGGCAGGGGCTGCGGGCGCTGGGGCCGGTGCTGGTCACCCCGGCGACCCAGGCCTGGGCGGTGAGCGCCCCGGTCGACCGGCGGGCCTGGTTGTTGCCCCGGGCCGGGTTGCTGATCGGGCTGGCCGCCGGTGCCGGGGCACTGCTCGGCGCCGCGCTGGGTGCGGTCGGCACCGCCCTGGTCGACCGCGCCGACCTGGGGCTGGCGGCGCTGGCCGGTGCGGCGTGCGGTGCGGCGGGGGTCGGGTTGAGCATCGTCGCCCAGGGCAGCCTGCCCGGTCGCCGTTGGCCACGGTTGCTCGGTACGGGGGCGACGGTCGCGGGTGCGCTCGGCGCGGTCACCGTGGTCGTCGCGCACTTCACCGGTCTCGGGTTGGTCCGGCCGTCCGTACCGGTGGCCGGGTTGGTGGTCGTGGTGGCGCTGCCGCTGGCGGTGCTGACCGGCGCACTGGCGCTGCGGGCGCTGCCCCGGGTGGACCGGGCGTCGCTGACCACCGGGGCGCAGTTCGCCAACGCCGCCGCCACCGCGGCGGTGCTGTTGGATCCGTCCCTGCTCTTCGGGCTGGTGGAGAGCCGCCGGTGGCGCGGGGTGGGCCGGGTCCGCAGCCGCCGGTTCCTGGCCGGGCGTCGCTGGTGGGTGCTGTTGCAGGCCGAGGCACGCCGGTTGCGTCGGCATCCGAGTGCCCCCACGGCGTGGGTGGCCCTGGTGCTGCTGCAGTACGCGGTGGCCGTGGCGGTGCCGGTGGCGGCCGGTACGGCCCAGGTGGTCGGGGCGTTCCTGGCCGCGGGCCGGCTCGCCGGTGGGCTGCGGGCGGTGAGCCGTTCGCCGGGTCTACGGCGGGTGTTGGGCGGTGACGACACCGCCGTCCGGCTGGTGCACCTGGTCTGGCCGGCGGTCGGGGCGGCGCTCTGGTGGGTGGTCACCCTGCCGGTCGGTGGGGCGCAGCCGGGCTGGCTGACGGTGGTGCTGGTGCTCGGGGTGGTGGCTGGCGCGTACCGGGCCGCCACCAAGCCACCCATGTCGTACGACACGGCGATGGTGGACACCCCGTTCGGGATGATCCCGGTCGGTCTGCTGAGTCAGCTGCTGCGGGGCTGGGACGTGGTGGCCGTGGTGGTCGTCGCGCGCCTGCTGCTCACCTGACCCGCCCCTGAACTGCGCCAACAGGCCTCTATATAGGCATTGGCCGATTGACAAAGTTTGACTCCCCAACTTAACCTGCCGGTCCGGTAGTCCACAGGCGAGGAGCGTCATGGCCGGCACAACAGGCACGTCGATGCGAGCACGATGGCGACTCGGTCTGATCACCGGCACCCTGACGGTGCTGATGGTCAGCCTCGGAATGACCTTCGCGGTGAGCGCCCAGGCAGCGGCCGGCTGCCGGGTGGCGTACACCGCCAACCAGTGGCCCGGTGGCTTCACCGCCAACGTGGCCGTGACCAACCTCGGCGATCCGGTCAACGGCTGGCGGCTGACCTGGACGTTCCCCTCCGGACAGCAGGTGACCTCGGCGTGGAACGCCACCGTCACCGCCGCCGGCGCCAACGTCACCGCCACCAGCCTGAGCTACAACGCCAGCCTGGCCACCAACGGCAGCACGTCGTTCGGCTTCAACGGCTCCTGGTCGGGCAGCAACACCGCGCCCACCACGTTCGCCCTCAACGGGGTCACCTGCACCGGCAACGTCGGCCCCACCACCCCGCCGCCGACCACCCCGCCGGTCACGCCACCGCCGACGACCCCGCCGCCGGCCGGTGACGCGATGTCCTACGTGGCGGCGATGCAACCGGGCTGGAACCTCGGCAACACCTTCGACGCGGTCGGCGACGACGAGACGGCCTGGGGCAACCCCCGGGTCACCGAGGCACAGCTGGACAACATCCGCGCCCAGGGCTTCAAGAGCATCCGGATCCCGGTCACCTGGAGCAACCACCACGGGGCCGGCCCGGACTACACCATCGACCCGGTCTGGCTGAACCGGATCAAGGAGGTGGTCGGCTGGGCGCTGGACGACGGCTTCTACGTGATGATCAACCTGCACCACGACTCGTGGCAGTGGATCAACGCGATGCCTACCGACCGGACCACCGTGCTCAACCGGTACAACGCGTTGTGGACCCAGATCGCCGCCGCGTTCCAGGACGCCTCACCGAAGCTGCACTTCGAGAGCGTCAACGAACCGCAGTTCGCCAACAGCTCCGGCGACGCGCAGAACGCCCAGCTGCTGCACGAGCTGAACGTCAACTTCCACCGGATCGTGCGCGCCTCCGGCGGCAACAACGCGACCCGGATGCTGGTCCTGCCGACCCTGCACACCTCGTCCGAGCAGCCCCGCATCGACGAGCTGACCGCCACCTTCAACCAGCTCAACGACCGCAACCTGATCGCCACGGTGCACTTCTACGGGTACTGGCCGTTCAGCGTGAACGTCGCCGGGGGCACCCGCTTCGACGCCACCACCCAGAAGGATCTCACCGACGCCTTCGACCGGGTGCACAACGCCTTCGTCGCCAAGGGCATCCCGGTGGTCATCGGCGAGTACGGTCTGCTCGGCTTCGACCGGCACACCGGCACCATCCAGCAGGGCGAGAAGCTCAAGTTCTTCGAGTTCCTCGGCCACTACGCGAGGTCCAAGCGGCTGACCACCCAGCTCTGGGACAACGGGCAGCACTTCGACCGGACCACCTTCCAGTGGCGCGACCCGGAGCTGTGGGGGCAGATCAGGTCGAGCTGGACCACCCGCTCCGGCACCGCCTCGTCCGACCAGGTGTACGTGCCGCGTACCGGGTCGATCAGCGCCAGGTCGCTGACCCTGAACCTGAACGGCACCACCTTCACCGGGCTGCGCCAGGGCAACACCGAGCTGGTCCGGGGCACCGACTACACGGTCTCCGGCGACCAGCTCACCCTCACCGCGGGCGCGTTGACCCGACTGGTCGGCAACCGGGCGTACGGGGTGCGGGCCACCCTGTCGGCCCGGTTCTCCGCCGGGGTGCCGTGGCGGATCGACGTGATCTCGTACGACCCGCCGACGGTGTCCAACGCCACCGGGGCGACCAGCGCCTTCACCGTCCCGACCCAGTTCCGGGGTGACCAGCTCGCCACCATGGAGGCCAGGTACGCCGACGGCAGCAACGCCGGCCCGCACAACTGGACGTCGTACAAGGAGTTCGACGTCGCCTTCTCACCCGACTACGCGGCCAACACCATCGAGCTGACCCCGGAGTTCTTCGCCGAGGTCAACGACGGTGCGCGGGTGACCCTCACCTTCCACTTCTGGAGCGGTGCGACGGTCACCTACCACGTCACCAGGTCGGGTGACACCGTCACCGGCACCACCGCCAGCGCCGCCCGGGTGGGCTGACGCCCGAGCCCGCCCACGACGGGCCGTGACCGCCAGCCGGTCACGGCCCGTCGCCCGGTCGAGGCGCGACCGGGGCGGCTACGACCGCTCGGCGTGGTCTGCGGCAGTGGCCGCTTCGGCGGCGAGGTGCCGGACCCGGTCGACCTCCGCCGAGTCGGTGAACTGCCGGGCCACCCGGGCCAGCCAGGCGCTCTCCGAGGCCACCGAGGCGTCCACGTCCTGGAAGGGGTGCTCGGCCCGGTAGTCCCGCCCGTGGGCGTGACCGACCAGGGCGGCGGCGATCACCGCCGCCTCCACGGTGGCCGGGTCAGCCGCCGGGCCGACCCAGCGGGGCACGTCCGGATGCGCGTACGACCGCAGCGTCAGCTGGGCGTCGCGGACCTCGATCACCCGCCGGTAGAGCGCGAACTCCGCACCGGGCAGCGGCCAGCCGCCGCTGGTGTTGAGCGTGATCTGCGGCAGCGCGGCCCGCAGCGCCCGCCAGAGCGGGTCGATCCGGCGCAGCCGACGCACCGCCCGCAGCCAGCGCAGTGGCGCGGTGATCCGGTCGCCCCAGGCGGTCAGGGTCGCCCCGATCAGCCAGAGCAGCATGCAGATCGAACCCAGGGTGCTGCCGATCGGCAACGTGGTGGCCAGGGACCGGCCGGTGACCAGGGTGACCACCGGCCGGACCCCGGACCAGGCCGCCCAGACGATGCCGAGCGCGGCCCCGGTGACCACCAGCGCCAGTCCGGTCCGCAGCACCGGTTCGGTCACGTGCCGTAGGTAGCCGCCCACGCTGGTGATGAAGGTGACCAGGCAGAGCGCGATGTAGCTGAAGAAGACGACGAGGTAGCCGACCACCAGCGGGTCCCGGGAGTACGCGTTGACGAAATTCAACGTGAAGGCGGTGTCCGCGCCGGCCAGCAGCGCCCCCATCAGCAGGACCGTGCCGACCAGCAGGACCGTGTGCCGGCGCAGCCACCGACGGGTGCCGGCCGGGCGGGCGATGCTCTGGCCGAGCGCGCCGAGGAAGTACGCGGCGAGCATCTCCAGGCCGTTGCCGAGCAGCCGACCGAGGTTCGGTACCGGCTCGACGTGGCTGATCGCGACCAGCACCGGGTGTGCCATCACGGCCAACCCGAGACCGATGCAGAGGAAGAACGCGGAGAGGTACCGGGTGCCGGCGGCGCGCCGCCGGCCGCGTACCGGCACGAGTTTGTAGCCGGCGACCCCGACGGCCAGCGCCAGGGCGGTGAAGTTCAGCCAGGTCAACACGGTGCCCGGCCCCGCTCAGCCGGCGTCGAAGATCGAGCCGAGTCGGGCCAGCCCGTCGGCGACCTCGGGGGTGACCGGGCCGGGACCGCCGGTCGGTAGCCGGCGGGCGCGTTGGGCGATCATCGAGGCGACCAGCTCGGCCTCCTGCTCCTGGGCGGCCGAGTAGTCGGAGCGGCCGAGCACCCGACGGACCAGGTCGGCGGAGAGGTTCGGCAGCAGCAGGGCGGGCAGGGCGGCCAGCGAACGGTCGTCGACGTGGCCGCAGAGCAGGTGCCCGACCTCGTGCAGCAGGATGTGCTCCTGGTGCAGTCGGGTGGTGCTGGTGGCGTAGAAGAGGTAGTCGGCCTGATCGGTGGCGACCAACGCGCCGCACTGGGTGGCGCCGCCGGGCATCGGCACCAGCTCGACCGGCCGGCCCCGCTGACGGGCCAGCCCGTCGACGAACCGGGTCGGCTCGAACGGCGTCGGGATGCTCAGCGCGTCGACGATCCGCTGGCACCGGCGCCACATGCCCCGGTCAACCGCCATCGCGCTCCACCGGCGCGACCGGGGCGGCACCGCGCTCCACGGGAGCGCCGGGAGCGGCACCGCGCTCCACCGGCGCGCCGGCGCGACGGGCCTCGCGCCGCCCGATGGCCTCGATCATGTCGCTGATGGTGTCCAGCCCCTCCGGTGAGAGGGTGACCGCGCGCAGCGCGATCTGCCGGACCGCGCTGTCGCGCAGCGCGCCGAGCAGCTCCAGCTCCTCGACGATGCGGGCGCTGCGCTCGTCGTCGAAGAAGTAGGCCGCCGGCACCTGGAAGAACTGGGCGAGGGCTTCCAGGTGCCGCTTGGTGGGGTTGGTCCGTCGGCCGTTGCGCAGCTGCCAGAGGTACGTCGTGGAGAAGCTCTCCCCGGTGGCCTCGCGGCAGGCGGTGGCCACCTCCTCGTTGCGGTACGGCTCCCGGTCGGGGCGGCGGACCACCTCGAAGAGTCTGTTGATCTTGTCGGCGAGGGTGCCCGCGCTCGGGTGGTCCATGCGGTGCCCCTCCCCTCGCCGGATCGGGTGGATCCCGTGCTCCGTGGTTGACGGCGGCGACCCCCTCGGACATCCTAGCGATTCAGAAATTTTAGCTGAGATGAATGGCGAGCGCGCCGCCTTTCATGCTGGCTGAGAGCTGTCCGGGAGGAGGTGAAACAGATGACCGCACTTGTCGACCACACCAACGACGTCTCCCTGGAGATGTTCGGCGAGCTCAACGAGGCCGACCGGACCGCACAGGGCCTGGCCGGGCTCACCCCGGTGCTCGCCACCCCGACGGCGGTGGCGCTCGGCGTCGCCGTCGGCGCCGTGGCGTTCCACGCCGGCTACATGGTGGGCATCGTCCGCAACATGGCCGAGGGCACCGTCACGCCCCGGCCGAAGTAGTCGCTGACCAGCCACCCAATCAGGAGGTGACCCATGTCCGTTCTCGCCACGAAGGTGAACGCGGACCCCGCCCTCGCCGCGATCCCGATCCACAGCGACGAGGCGTGCAACCAGGTCGGTGGGATGCCGGTGCTGGCCACTCCGGCGACCATCGTCGGGGTGGCGGCCGGAGTCGGCCTGGTCGGCTCGGTGGCGGCGCTCTTCGGTGCCGGCTACGTCGTCGGGCGCAACCTCGGCGGCACCACGCCCCGACCGAAGTGACGAACCGGATCCGATAGCACCACCCGGGCCGGTGTGCCGTCACGGTGGTACGCCGGCCCGTCCACCCCGGCCCGCACCATCAGGAAGCGCAACCTCATGAAGCGAGCACCCTGGCACCGACGGCTCCGGCCGCCCGCCGCGTTCGACCGCTCCGCCGTGCTGAACTGGACCGAGCGGATCAGCTCGGTGACCCACCTCTTCGCCAGCCTGGAGTACCTCACCCGACGCCGGGACCGGCAGCGGGGCGGGGCGAACAACTGGGCGGTGAACCGGCGTACCTTCCACGAGCACGCCCCCCGCCTGACCCGGGCGCTGGACCTGGCCGCCAACGACCGGGTGGTCACCGCGCTGCACGTCAGCCGGGCCGTCGCGGCAGCCGCGCTCTGGCTGCCGCTCAGCCGCCGGCAGCGGGTCGCCGCCAACGCGGTGCTCACCGGCAGCCAGGCCGCACTGCACGCCCAGCACCTCTACGGCAGCGACGGCGCCGACCAGGTCTCCTTCCTCGTCCAGGCGCTCACCACCGCCGCCCGCGTCGGCCAGCGCCGACCCGCCGTGGTCGACGCCTGCCTCTGGTTCGTCGCCCTCCAGTCGGTGCTGTCGTACACCGTCTCCGGCTGGGTCAAGCTGCCCAGCGAGACCTGGCGCAGCGGACGGGCCCTGCCCGGCATCGCCCGGACCCTCACCTACGGCGACCCGCAGGTCTGGCAGCTGATGCGCCGCTACCCCCGGCTGACCAGGCTCGCCGCCCACGGCGTACTGGCGATGGAGTGCGCCTTCCCGCTGGCGTACGCCGCCCGGGGCCGCCCCGCGCCGTACCTGCTCGCCACCGCCGGCGCGTTCCACCTGGTGAACGCGAGGGTGATGGGGCTGGGTCGGTTCTTCTGGGCGTTCACCTCCACCTACCCGGCGGTCGCCTACACCACCCGGGACTGGCGACGGACCGGCGACGCCGACGGCGTACGCCGGGACGACACCCTGCCCGCGGTGGCCGCCGCCGCCGGACTGGCGCTGCTCACCGCCGGCCAGGTCGCCCGGGTCCGCCGCCGCCGGCTGATCGAGCGGGGGCGCGGCGACGAGCACACCTTCACCACCACCGCCGGCAACGTCCTCTCCTACCGGTACGCCGGCACGGGAGCCCAGCCCGGTGGGGCCGTCCGCACCGGAGCCCAGCCCGATGGGGCCGTCGACGCGGGGCCGGTGGTGCTGTTGGAGAGCGGGATGGCCGCGACCGCCGAGCACTGGGAACGGATCGCCGGTCCCCTCGGTGGCCGGTTCACCACGGTCACCTACCAGCGGGCCGGCTACGGGGCCAGCCGGTACCGGGGCACCGGGCCGTACCGGTTCGAGACCATGGTGGACGATCTGGTCGAGCTGACCCGGCACGTCGCCGGCGAGCGCCCGGTGGTCCTGGTCGGGCACTCCCTCGGCGGGTACCTCGCGCTGCTCGCCGCCGAGCGGCTCGGCACCCGGGTACGCGGGGTGGCCCTGGTCGACTCCAGCCACCCGGCCGAGCTGCGCCGGTCGCTGCGTCAGGCCGAGGGGGGCCGGGCGTTGACCAGCACGCTGGCCATCATGCCCGGCTCGCTGCGGATCGGCTTCGGTTCGCTGCTGCCCCGGGCCGCCTGGATCGACCGGCTGCCCGAGCCGGTGCGCCCGCTCGCCCTGGCCCAGTACCGCGACCCGGAACTGTGGGCCGCCGCCCGGCGGGAGTGGCAGGTGGTGCGGGAACGGTTCGAGGACGGGTCGACCGGGCTGCCCCGGATCGACGTACCGCTGGTGGTGGTGACAGCCGGCCGGACGGCGCGGACCGACGCGGTCCAGGCCGACCTGCACGACGAGTTCGCCGCGGCGGCGCCCCGGGCCGAGCGGCACGTGGTCGCCGACGCCGACCACGACGAGATCCTCACCGACGCCGACCGGGCCGAGGAGGTCGTCAAGATCCTCACCGCCTTCGTCGACGACGTCACCGAAGCGGGCGACGGTACCGGGCCGGGCGACGGTGCCGGCACGGACAACGGTGCCGGGCCGAGTGACACCGCCGGGCCAGGCGACACCGCCGGGCCCGGTGACGTGACCGGACGCGGCACGGAGGTCGGCCGGTGAGCCGCCGAGTCGGTTCGGATCTGCGCCCGCTGACCACGGCGATCACCGCCGGCCTGGTCGGCTGGTTCGGGGTGACCGTGCTCAGCCAGCACCCGCAGCAGGTCTTCGACCGGTTCCGCCGGTACGACGTACCCGGGCTGTTGATCGGCAACTGGCGGTTCTTCGCCCCCGAGCCGGCGCAGCACGACTTCCACGTCCTGCACCGGGTGCTCACCGCCGACGGCGAGCAGACCCGCTGGGTGGAGACCACGCACATCCCACGCCGGCACTGGCGGCAGGTGGTCTGGTTCCCGGAACGCCGGCAGGACAAGGCGATCTTCGACATCTGCGCCGACCTGATCGTGCACCTGGGCACCCCCGGTGTCGAGATCACCACCACCCCGCCGTACGAGGTGCTGCGGGACTTCGTCGAGCACGCCGTACGCCGGCAGTACACCGGTGCGGACGTACCCCGGGGGTTCCAGTTCGTGATCGCCCGCAGCGCCGGCTACGACGAGTCGCACAAGCCGGACTACCTGCTCGTCTCCCCGTTCGAACCACTGCCGGAGGGCAGCACAGATGACTGAGATCGCCGACATCGGCTACGGACGGCAGTTCGTCGACTTCTACGACCGGCTCTTCCCGGGCGGGACGGCGGCCGAGCCGGCCGTCGGGTACCTCGCCGCCCTGCACCCCGGTGGCGACGCGCCCACCCTGGAGTTCGGCGTCGGCACCGGCCGGATCGCCCTGCCGCTGGCCGACCGGGTGGGCGAGATCGTCGGGGTGGACTCCTCACCGGAGATGCTCGACGCGCTGCGGGCCCAACTGGCCGACCGGCCCCGCCCGGTCACCCCGGTGCACGGCGACATCCGCGACTGGGCCGACGACCGCCGGTACGGGCTGGTCTACTGCGTCTGCGGCACGTTGTCGATGCTGCTGGACCCGCAGGAGCAGCAGCGGGTCGTGACGGCCGCCGCCGCCCGGCTGGCCCCCGGCGGAACCCTGGTGGTGGAGACCCACAACCCGGAGTTCGCGCTGGCCGTGCTCAACCAGGGCCGGGCCCGGGACTCCTTCTTCGTGCCCTACCCGGGCCCCGACACCGGACTGCTCTCCTACTCCACGATCGACGTGCAGAACGGCATCTGGCACCTGGCACACATCTGGATCGAGCAGGGCCGCTCCCGGATCGCCACCGAACTGAGCCGGCTGACCACCCCCGACGAGATCGACGGGTACGCCGAACAGGCCGGCCTGGTCCCGGTCGCCCGGCACGGCGACTGGGCCGGCAACGACTTCACCGGCGTGGAGCCGATGTACGTCACCGTCTACCGCGCCCCGGGTGACAAGTGAGTACGCCGGCCGCCGGTGAGCGGCACTGGCTGCGCATGATCAGCGACTACGTCCGGCCGCACCGGGGGCCGTTCGTGGCCGCCGGCGTGCTGCTGCTCGCCTCCAGCCTGCTCGGGCTGGCCCAGCCGCTGGCCGCCAAGGCGCTGATCGACGGCCTCACCGCCGGGCAGGGCGTGGGTGGGGCGCTGGCCGTCCTGACCGGGCTGGTGCTCCTGGCCGCCCTGCTGCTCGGCGTCGGCAACTACCTGATCCTGCGGACCGCCGAGGCGGTCGCCCTGGACGGCCGGCGCGGCCTGGTCCGGCACCTGCTGCGGCTCACCGTGCCGGCGTTGCAGCGGCAGGCCCCCGGTGACCTGCTGGCCCGGGTCGCCGGGGACACCATGCTGCTGCGGCAGATCGCCAGCCAGTCCCTGATCGACCTCTTCACCGGCGGCGTCATGCTGCTCGGCGCGGTGGCGCTGATGGCCGTGGTCGACCTGGCCCTGCTCGGGGTGACCGCGATCGTGGTGGTGCTGCTGGTGGTCATCATGGGGCTGCTGATGCCCCGGATCCGGTCGGCCGCGCTGCGCTCACAGGAGTCGGTGGGCGAGATGGGTGCCGCCCTGGAGCGGGCGCTGGGCGCCTTCACCACCATGAAGGCCTCCGGCACCGAGGCCACCGAGGCGGCCCGGATCGACGCGGCGGCGCTGGCCGCGTACCGGCAGGGGGTGAGCCTGGCCCGCTGGGGCTCGGTCGCCGGCACCAGTGCCGGCCTGGCCATCCAGGTCGCGTTCCTGGTGGTGCTCGGCGTCGGCGGCGCGCGGGTGGCCAGCGGCGCGATGCCGGTCTCGGCGCTGGTGGCCTTCCTGCTCTACGTGGCCTACCTGACCCATCCGGTGATGCAGCTCATCGGCGCCAGCACCTACCTGCAGATCGGGCGGGCGGCGCTGACCCGGATCGCCGAGATCGACGCGCTGCCCACCGAGCCGATCGACCTGCCCCCTGCGGCGGAGCCGGCTGGGGCCGCCGCTGTTGCGGTCGTGCCGGCTGGAGCCGCTGCCGCAGGGGTTCACGAGCGGGGCGGCGGGCCGGCGGAGGTGGTCTTCGAAGGGGTCTGCTTCGGGTACCCGGACCGGGACGAACCGGCGCTGCGCGAACTCACCCTGCGGGTGCCGGCGGGCGGGCTGACCGCCCTGGTCGGCCCCTCCGGCTCGGGAAAGACCACGGTGCTCGCCCTGATCGAACGCTTCGTCGAGCCGCAGCAGGGCCGGATCCTCCTCGACGGCCGGCCGCTGGCCGACTGGCCGCTCACCGAACTGCGGGCCGCCATCGGGTACGTCGAGCAGGACGTCGCCGTGCTCGCCGGCACGCTCCGGGAGAACGTCGCGTACGCCACCCCCGGCGCCACCGACGAGGAGATCCGGGAGGTACTGCAGACCACCCGGCTGCACACCCTGCTGGACCGCCTCGGCGGCGACCTGGACGCGCCGATCCGGCACCGGGGCCTCTCCCTCTCCGGCGGCGAACGGCAGCGGATCGCGGTGGCCCGCGCGTTGCTGCGCCGACCCCGGCTGCTGCTGCTCGACGAGGTGACCTCACAACTGGACGCCGCCAACGAGGCCGCGTTGCGCGAGGTGATCCAGGAGGTGTCCCGGCGGACCACGGTGGTCGTGGTGGCGCACCGGCTCTCCACGGTCCTCGCCGCCGAGCAGATCGTGGTGCTGGAGAATGGCACGGCCCGTTCCGTGGGTTCGCATCCGGACCTGGTCCGCACCGACGCGCTCTACGCCAGCCTGGCCGCGGAACAGGCGCTGGTCTGAAAGGGGGGCCCATGGTGGACGCGGTGGTGGTCGGCTCCGGCCCGAACGGGCTGGCCGCCGCGCTGGTGCTCGCCTCGGCGGGGCTGCGGGTGCAGGTGCACGAGGCCGCCCCGACCACCGGCGGTGGCACCCGCACCGAGGAGCTGACCCTGCCCGGGTTCCGGCACGACGTCTGCTCGGCGGTGCACCCGATGGCGCTCGCCTCGCCGTTCTTCCGCGCCTTCGACCTGGCCGCCCACGGCGTACAACTACGACAACCCGAGATCCCGTACGCCCACCCGCTGGACGGTGGCCGGGCGGTGCTGGCCTGGCGGGACCTGGACCGTACCGCCGAGGGGTTGGGTCCGGACGGGGCGGCCTGGCGGTCCCTGCTCGGCCCGCTGGTCCGGCGCTGGTCGCAGGTGGTCGACACGGCCATGTCCGACCTGCGCCGGTTGCCGCGCGACCCGTTCGCCGCGCTGCTGCTCGGGTTGCGCACCCTCGAACAGGGCACCCCGGCGGCAGCGGCCCGGTTCCGGGGCACCGAGGCCGCCGCGTTGCTGGCCGGGGTGGCCGCGCACGCGATCGCCCCACCGCGCCGGCTCGCCCCGGCCGGGGCCGGGCTGCTGCTGGCCACCCTCGGACACGCGGTCGGCTGGCCGGTTCCCGCCGGCGGCAGCCAGGCGATCACCGACGCGATGGTGGCCCGGCTGGAACAGCTCGGCGGCCGGGTCGTCACCGGGGACCGGATCGACGACCTGGCCCAACTGCCGCCGGCCCGCGCGGTCCTGCTCGACGTATCCCCCGCCGGGCTGCTGCGCATCGCCGGTGACCGGCTGCCCGCCGGCTACGTGCGCCAACTGCGCTCCTTCCGGTACGGCGGGGCGGCGTGCAAGGTGGACTTCGCGCTCGCCGGCCCGGTGCCGTGGGCCGATCCGGCATGCGCCCGCGCCGGCACCCTGCACCTGGTCGGTTCCGCCGCCGAGGCGCGGACCGCCGAGCACGCGGTGGTCCGGGGCCGGCACGCACAGCGCCCGTACGTGCTGGCGGTGCAGCCCGGCGTCGTCGACCCGTCCCGCGCCCCCGCCGGCAAGCAGGTGCTCTGGACGTACGCGCACGTGCCGAACGGCTCCCCGCGGGACGTCAGCGACCAGATCGTCGCCCAGGTGGAACGCTTCGCACCGGGCTTCCGCGACCTGATCCTGGCCACTCACGTGGTGCCGGCGGCACAGGCCGGCGGGCACAACCCGAACTACGTCGGCGGGGACATCTCCGGCGGGGCGGTCACCCCATGGCAGCTGGTGATGCGGCCGACGGCCCGCTGGGACCCGTACCGGACCCCGCTACCCGGGGTCTACCTCTGCTCAGCCTCCACCCCGCCCGGTCCGGCCGTACACGGCATGTCCGGCCTGCACGCCGCCGGTCGGGCGCTGCGTCACCGGTTCGGCGTCCGCACCGACCCCCTCGCCCTGCTCCGCGCCGCACGTTGATCGCCCGCGCCGCGCTGCAGCGCACCGGTCCATGGCGCGCCGCCGGGCCGGGCTGCGCCGCCGGGCCGCGCCGCCGGGCCGGGCCGCGCCGCCGGGCCGGGCCGCGCCGCCGGGCCGGGCCGCGCCGCCGGGCCGCGCCGCCGGGCCGCGCCGCCGGGCCGCGCCGCCGGGCAAGTTCCGGGAAACAGGGGCCTCGGCTGACCCTCGACACCACTGTTTCCACGATGTGGCGCCGATCTGGGTGCGGGGTTCAGTTGCCGCGGAGGGCGTCCTGGAGGGCGGGGGTGGCGGGCGAGTGGACCGCTGGGGGCCGGGCCAGTACGGCGTCCCAGGCCGCCTTCGGAGCGGCCAGGTAGTCGCGGACCGCCTTGCCGGCCAGCAGACCGGTGCCGCAGCCGGCGCAACGGGCGGCCACCCCGTCGACGTCCATCCCGACGGTGCGGCAGAGCGTCACCGCCCGCGACAGGTGGTAGGACTGGGTCACGATCAGCGCCCGCCGGACGCCATACACGTCCCGGGCGCGGACACAGCTGTCGTAGGTGTCCAGGCCGGCCGGATCACCCACGATCCGCTCCGGGTCGACCCCGAGCGCCCCGGTCAAGTGCCGGGTCATCGCCACCGGCTCGTCGCCGGAGACACCGTTGCCGTCCCCCGAGACGAGGACCACCCTGGCCCGACCGGAGTGCACCAGCTCGGCGGCGGTGGCCAACCGGCCGGCCAACCGGACCGACGGCCGGCCGTCCGCCAGGACCTCGGTACCCAGCACGATCACCACGTCCGCACGGGGTGCCCCGGTCTCGTCGTACCGGTGACCGTGGGCGGCCACCACCGTCCACAGCCAGGGGGCGCTGACCAGCAACAACCCGACGATTCCCGCGACGACCAGCTGCCGGAGGAGACGACGCCGCCGGATCGCGCGAGTTGGCCGGTCGGTCGTCGGCGAGGGACTCACCGGCACACCCTAACGACCTGACGAAACGTGCCCGCGCAACAGCGCGCCGGATCCCCGGGCCGGGGGCCGGGGGCCGGGGGCCGGGTGACTTGGCAACAGAGCCCCCAGGGGCCGTTTTCTTCCCCATCACCCGGCCTGTTGCCGACACCTACGGAGACCCGGCGGGACAGCTGGGTGCGAGGTGGTTCGGTTTCCCGGTCACCACCACCAACCCCGCCCCGTCGACAGCCTCCGCCCCCGCCCTCCTCCACAGCCGATGCGCTTGCTCTCTCCGTACCCGATCGGCTGTAGATCTTGGACACTTACCGTCCAAATAGAACGGTAAGTGTCCAAGATTCACATCGGGGCCCGCCGCAGCGGTGACGGGGCCGCGTGGCGCAAAGATCTTGGAAGCAACGTACCCCTGGAGGGGCCGTTTGCTTCCAATATCTTGCGGCACACCCTGCGGGCACCATCCCCTGGGGCACACCCAGAGGTCACACCCCGCGGTTCGTCGAACGCGCCGGTCCCCCGGAGCCCGTCGGCGGCCGTGGCGCGCAGCGGGTCGTACGCGTCCGGACCGACCACGGGTGTCTGGTCGGCCATGGGTGAGTCGGGCAGCACCCGCCGGTACACCTCGCCGAAGGCCGCGGCGAGTTCGGCCGGCGGCTGGCCGATGTTCCAGCAGGCGACGAAGCGACCGCCGGGGCGCAACGCCTCGGCCGCCCGGACCGCGCCGACGACCGGATCGACCCAGTGTCAGGTCTGGCCGGCGACGATCCCGTCGAACCGCCGACCGGCCGGTTCCCACTCCTCGAACGTCGCGACCTCGACGTCGAGGCCGCGCTCGCGGGCCCAGGCGGCCATCCGGGCGTCCGGTTCGACACCGAGTACGGCGCAGCCGGCGGACTGCAGCTGCCGGGCCACGATGCCGGTGCCGCAGCCGACGTCGAGCAGCCGCGACCCGGCCGTACCGGCGACGATCCGCCGGATCAGCTCGTCGGGGTAGCCGGGTCGGCACCGGTCGTACCGGGCGGGATCGACACCGAACGACTCGGCCACCTGGCGGTGGTGGTGCGGCCGGCCGGTGGCTGCCTGCGGGTCGTCCCCACCGGGCGCGATAATGGGCATGCGCCCACCATAGTGGGCACGTGCCCACTCGGCAACGACCGAGCCAGGAACGCGACCGGAACGAGGTGGGTTGTGCCGACCGGGGTTGCCCTTCGAGACCCACGTGAGCAGCTGTTCGAAGCCGCCGAGCGGATTCTGCTCCGGGCCGGCCCCGAGGCGCTGACGTCGCGGGCGGTCACCACGGAGGCGGGCTGCGCCAAGGGAGTGTTGCACCGGCACTTCACGGACTTCGACGCCTTCCTGGCCGAACTCGTCCTCGCCCACCTCGCCCACCTCGGCGATCGGGCCACCGAGCTGCGGCAGGCCGCCGGAAGTCGTACCGTCGTGGCCAACCTCACCGAGGCGGTGATCGACCTGTTCGGGCCGGTGACCGCGGCGCTCATCCGGCTCGTCATCGCCCGGGACGAGCTGCGTCGCCGGCTCCGACAGGCCCGTCCGAGCGGTCTGCCGATCGCCACCGAGGTGACCGGGATGATCTCCGACTACCTCGCCGCCGAGCGGGACCTGGGCCGGATCGCGGCCGACGCCGACCTGGCCACCCTCGCGCCGACGCTGGTCGGAGCGGCCTCGTTGTCGTTCACCGACCGCGAGAGCGGCCCACCCGACGTCGCGGCGGTCGGCCGGATGGTGGCCACCGTTCTCGCCGGCGTCACGCCGGGCTGAGGCACCGACGCCCGGCCGGCGGAGCGGGCCGGATCAGTTCGTCGGATCGGCCGGGCCGGCAGCGAGGTCGGCGTAGCGCGCCATCTGCCAGGTCAGGACGCCGACCGCGCCCAGCTCGACGAGCGAGACGGCGACGAAGAGGGCGTCATAGGGCCCGTTGACCCAGTACACGACCAGGGCAGCCACCGGGGGCAGGACGAAGGTGCCCAGGTCCACGGCGAGCTGGAGGTACTTGCGTGAGCTTCGCCGTGGGTCGCTGCGGTGCGCCGACTCCCAACCGAAGGCCGGTTGGCCATCGGGGGTGAGGGCGACCAGCCGTGGCCCGAGGTCGGTGCGGACGTACCGGCCGATCGCGGAGATCTTCTCGTCGTTGACCAGGTACGTCCAGCCCAGGACCAGGGTGACCGCCGGCAACAGGAGAAGCAGGTTGGCCCGGTCCTTGCTGGACAACACGGCGGCCAGGACGGCGGCCATCGAGGCGAGCGTGGCGTATATGAGGTTGTCCCGGAACCCGATCCGGTTGCGCTGTTCCTCCTTGATCTGTGCGTACTCCGCGAGCAGCAGCCCGCCCGTGGTGATCTCACTGGCCACGTGACCTCCCGGAGTCGTACCGACAGCGTTCACCCATCATCCAGGCAGTGGGCAACTATCGGTCCGGTCAACTCGTCCGTACGGACGGTGATCGGGCGCGAGGGCTTGCATAGCCTGCCATCACGCGTCGTGTAACCGAACACAAGGGACTGTCGTGATCGCCTCCATCGACTTCGGTGCGTCCGCCACCAAGGCCGCCGTGCTCGTTGCGGCCTCGGACACCGCCCGACTGGTCGCCTTCGACGCGACGAACCACCTGCCGACCGCCGTACACCGGCATCGCGGTGGAAGATTGCTGGTCGGTCGGACCGCCCTGGCGTACCTGGACCGCCGACCGCACCAGGTCCGCACCGACCTCAAGCAACGACTGAACCAGGCCGCCGTGGTACGCGCCGACAGCCCGCTCGTGGACGTCGGCGGTGCCCGGCCGATGCCGCTGCTGGAGGCCGTCGCGGCGGTGTTGGCACACGCGTACCGGGCCATCGAGTCGAGCCTGTCCGGTCCACCCGGCCAGCTGCTGCTCACGTACCCGGTGATCTGGGACGCCGCCCGGCGCGACGCGCTGCGACAGGCCGCGCGCCTCGGCGGGATCGAGGCGCGCGTCGAGTTGGTGAGCGAGCCGGAGGCCGCCGCCTGGCAGCTGTCCGCCACCCACGACCGCCTGCCGACGCCGATCGCCATGCTGGACCTCGGCGCGTCCACCTTCGACCTGGCCGTGCTCGACCGGGATTCCGACGGCCGGCTCCGGCGGCTGCACGCCGACGGCCGGGCTGTCGGCGGGGACGACTTCGACGTGGCCCTGCTCGACCTGGTCGAGGACGGCCTGACCGGAGCGGTGAAACGACGCTTCGTCGAGCTGCGCGCCGAGGCCGCACACGAGGTCAGCCGGGAGGCCCAGGCGGTGAAGATCCGGCTCACCGTCGAGCCACGGGCCACCTTCGCATATCGCGACGTCGAGCGGGACATCACCCGGGAGGAGTTCGACGAGGCCGTCGCGCCGCTGGTCGAGGAGTGCGTCGAGACCGCCGCACAGGCGGTGGAGACGGTGCACGGGACCCGGCCGGTCCGGACCATCGGGCTCTGTGGTGCCGCGTCCCGCGTGCCGTCCTTCCGCGACGAGGTGGCGGCGCTGGCCTGCCGGCTGGGTGCCGGCTTCGTCGAGGTGGGCGGGCCCGGCGGCGGCCCGGCGCGGGTCGCCGCCGTCGCACTCGGTGCGGTACGGGTTGCCCGTCGGCCGGTCCTGCGATCCGACGGCGACTGGGTGCCGACCTTCGACAAGTTCCCCACTGTTCCGCCGCTGACCCCGACGGCCGACGGCTTCGCCTACCCGACCACCAACGCCGCCGACATCGGGCTGGCCCGGCCCGGTGGCAACCGGCTCGCGGCCAAGGTCGGCAACCTGTCCAGCCTCACCCGCGTCTGGTGGCTCGGTTACGACCTCGACCAGCGGCTCCTGGTCAGCGGCAGCGACAACGGTCTGGTCGAGCTCTGGGAGCACGGCGAGGAACTGACCCTGCGGCACCGCGGCTTTCTCGGCCGATCGGCGTCGGTGCTGGGCTTCCTGCGTGATCAGGAGGTGACCGCGCTGGCCATCCGGGGTGACCAGATCGCCTCGGTCGAGAAGCGTGGCACGGGTGCCGTGTACCGCCGGCGTGGGAGTCGGTGGTCGCTGCACCGCCGCCTCAGTTTCACCGGTCCCACGCAAGGGCTGGCGTTCCTCGAACGGGACGGGTTGCTGCTCCGCTGGGGAGGCACGCGGCTCGAACTCGTCGACCCCGACACCGGCCGTGATCTCGTCACCGAGGCGATGCCGGCGGAGGACGGGGTGGTCCGGGTGGAGCCCCGGCACGGGTGGGCCTACCTGCGCTCCGCCGACCTGCTGGCCGCCTACCGGATCGACGGGCGGTCCATCCGGGCAGGGTTCCGCCGGGAGATCGCCGGGACGGGCGCGCTCTGCTGTGGCACGTACGCCGGTCGCCCGCTGGTGCTCACCGTCGCTCCGGCCGAGTCTGCGGTGCTGGCCCTCGACGGTTGCACCGGTGCGGAACTCGCCCGACTCGTCGTGCCGGATCCGGCGGCGGTCAGCCAGCTCACCCCTACCGCCTGGCCGGACCGCTTCTTCGTCGCGATCGGTAACGAGGTCCGGTTCCTGACCCTGACGGGCGGCCCGAGGTGACCGCGGACAGGTCGAGGCCGCCCGGTCCCGGGCCAGCCTCGGCCCTGCTCGGTGAGTTGTGCCGGCGGTTGGCCGGGCGGGCCGAGCTACGCGGTGAGGCGACTCTCGCGGACCTGGCGGCGCAGTGCGCCGAGCCGCTGCGGGTGGCGGTGGTGGGTGACGTTTCGACCGGCAAGTCGACGCTGGTGAACGCGTTGGTGAGGCGGTTCGTGGCGGCCGTCGACCGGCCCGAGACGACCGCCGGGGTGACCTGGTACCGCCATCCGGCGCTGCCCGTGCCGCCGGCAATCGGCCCCCACCACCGGCACCAGCCCGCAGCGTTCCCGCTCGCCGACCGCATCGTGCTGGCCGACAGCCCCGGCACGAACACCGCCTCCGGTGCCGACCGGTTCACGGAGGAGTTGGTGCACACCGCCACCGAGACCGCCGGCAGTGTCGCGGCTCTGGTGTACCTGACGCGCGGCGGCCTGCTGTCCGAGCGCGCCCGGCGGCAGCTGAGGCGCTACACCTCGTTGACCGCAGGTCCGCTGGGCGGCGGCGGCAACGTCGTCGCCGTGGTGGGCAAGCTGGACGAACTGGCCGTGGCCGGCCCGGAGGAGGCCGAGGCGACCCTGTCCGAGCAGACCGGGCTCCCGCCGGACCGGGTGGTGGCGGTCAACCAGCGGTTGGCGATGGCGGTGCGGCTCGGTGCGGTCACCGACCGGCACCTGCGCGTCATCGCGGCCGTCGCCGCAGACCCGGTGCTGTCCGTCCTGGCGGCTGCCGGACCGGAGGCGTTGCTGAGCGGTCTGCCGGCCGACGGCCCGGACGCGGAGACCCTGGCGGAGATCGCCGACCTGCTCCAGCCCTTGGCCGTGGCGCTGCCCGGACTCGCCGGCGCCGACCACCGGAAGATCCTCGAACGGTTGGACGAGGCGTCCCGGGTGCCGGTGCTGGAGCGCGTCCTGGCGGAGTTGGCGGCCGACGCCGACGTGCTGACCGTCTGTGCCGTCGTCGGTCGGCTCCGGCGGTTCGCCGCCCGGCTCGGCCCGGAACGGGGGGCGGTCGTCTGGTCGGGGCTCGCCGAGACCACCCGGGCCCAACCGTTCCGTCGGATCGAGCGCCGGGAGGCGGCGCTGGCGCTGGAGTCACCGCCGCTACGCCGCAGCGTCGAGGCGGCGCAGCGACAGGCGGCGGCACACCTGCTCGCCAGCTCCGGCACGAGCCCCGATCCCGAGATCGCACACCGCTGGTCGTTGATCGCCGCCCGACCGGGCCGTCCGACCGTCGTCCGGCGGGTGGCCGAGATCGTCGCCGACGCCGCCCGTGCCGAGCCGACCGGGAGCCGACCGTGAAAACCCTGTGGAGCAGTCTCGTGCTCCTGCTCGCCGCAGTGCCGACGGTCCTCTGGCGTCGCCGTTGCCGTGGTCCGCACCAACGGCCGGTCTCCCCGGCGGTCCCGCCACCGTCCCCGCCGGTCGTCCCGCCCGCGCCGGGGGCCGGGACGGACCCGGACCCCGTCCGCCCGGTCAGGTCACCCGAGCTGGACGCGCGGGTGGCGGCGGCCGTGCTCGACGTCGTCGCCGCGATGACCAGTGTCGAGCTGCGGCGGCGGCTGATCGAGGCGGTCGCCCTGCTGCCGGACATCGGGCTCGTGGATCCGGCCCCGGGCACCGTCTTCGACCCCGAACGGCATGCCTGGGCCGAGACCCGTCCGGCCCCGGAAGCCGTCGATCGCGACACCGTTGCCGTCACCCTCTCCGTCGGCCTCACCGACCACCTCGGTCGGGTCGTGCGTCCGGCGCGGGTGGCCGTCTACGACCAGGAAGGTGAGTGACGCCATGAGTCAGCCGGAGGAACTCTTGGACGAGTCTCTGCGAGCCATCACCGAACGGACCGTCGAGCTGGCGAACCCGGGGTCCGGGCGGGCGGTCGCGGCGTTGCGGCGGTTGACCGCCCGGCGGCGTACTCCGGCGCTGCCGGTGGTGGTGGTCGGTGAGGTCTCCCGTGGCAAGTCGACACTGGTCAACGCCCTCGTCGGGCAGCGTGTCCTGCCGGCAGACCGCACGGTCACCACCTCGACGTGGACGTTGATCAAACACGGGCCCTCGCTCGCCGGGCAGGCCACCGTCCAGTGTGGTGACGGGACGATCGAGACGGTGCCGGTCAACACCGTGGCGGCGCTGGGGACCTACCTCGCCGTGGACGGCCAGCAACAGCTGGAGGACCTGCACGGGGCAGGAGCGCGGTGTGTCTCGATGGTGCTCGAAGTGCCCTCTCCCCTCCTGGAGTCGGGTCTGCAACTGATCGACACGCCAGGTGTGGGTGGTCTGCGGGCCACCCACCGGCAGGCCACCCTCACCGCGTTGGCCGAGGCCGACGCCGTCGTCTTCGTCATCCGGCCCGGGGAGCCCATCTCGGCCAGTGAGCGACTCTTCCTGGCCGAGGCGAGTGAGCAGATCGGCACGTGCGTCGTCGTGCAGACCCACCGGGACCAGACGCTCAAGGCGAAGGCGGCGCTCGACGCGGATCTCGCCAGCCTCACCGACCGGCAGCAGTGGTGCGCCCTGCTCGGTGACCAGGAACGAGCCGACCGGGTCGTGGCGTACTTCCGGGACGTCAAGGGGATCTCGGTGTCCAGTCGGAACGCCCTACTGGCACAGGACGAGCCACCCGGTCCGGTCCGGGACACGCTCCTGCGTTCCTCGGGCCTGCAGATGTTGACCGAGGTGCTCCAGCACGACGTGGTGGCCGCCCGACGGCGGGTCCGGCAGCGTACCGAACTGCAACTGGTGGAGTTGGTGCTACGGCAGACCCGCGACCGGACCCGGGAGACCGTCGCCCTGCTCAGCGGGGACGCCGAGGCGGCCCGGATCCTCGAGGACCGGCGGGCCACCATCGGCCGTTGGGTGGCCCACGGCGGTGACCTGTGGCGTCGGAGGTACCGCGCGGGTTGTGCCCGGATCCCGGACGAGCTCCAAGTGATCGTCGACCGGCGGTGCGCGGAGTTGAACACCGACGTCGGCCGGCAACTCGCCGCCATGAAGCCCACGGAGATAGAGAAGGCCATGAAAGGGGTGCTCGGCCTGCCGGCACAGGTGTTCACCGAACTGCTCACCGAGGTCGACACGAAGATCGCCGCCGCTGCCGCCGGGGTGCGTGAACTCCTGGAGCGGGACGGGCTGGCCCAGCAGGCGCATCAGACGGACGATGACGGCGTGACCTTCGAGCGTCTCGGTGACGGGACCTTCACCAGAGCCTCCACCAACCTGTCCGTCGAGGACCTGAAACACGCGACGCTCGGCGGAATGGCCGGGGTGGGCATCGCCTCCTCCGGTGCCCTCGTGCTGGCTCACGCCGGCATCCTGCCGGGTGCCCTGGCCGCTGCGGCGGCCGCCGGAACCGCCGGTGGGGCCGCCGGGACCGGCCTGGCCGCCACCGCCGCGACGATCGCCGCGCCGATCTTCTGGCCGTTCGTCGTCGGTGCGGTGGCGTTCGTCGCCATCCACCAGGTCTCCCGGGTCCGTGCCCGGACCCGGGAACAGGCCCGTACGGTGCTCGCCACCGTTCGCGAGGAGATCGCGGGAACTGCGCTGACCCGGGCCCTCGACGCCGCGAAGGAGGTCGGGCGGATGGTGGAGGAGGACATCGAGGCAGGGATCCGGGAACTGCACGACGAGGCGGACCGGGCGCGCCGGGACCTCGCCGACGCCACCACCCTCACCCCTGCCGCCCGACTGGCCCGGATCAGCGACGCTGAGGACCTGCTGGCCCGGGTCGAGGATCTCCGCGCCGAGGCAGCCGCCCTGGCCGGTCGCATCTGACCGGACCCGGCCGACCGGCACAGCCACTCGTCCGCGGGTGCGGGGAGGTCACGAGGCGTCGCCGTCGTCGACGTCCGGATCGTCGGTGTCGTCGGGTCCCTCCTGGTCCGGCCCGCCCCGATCGCCGAGGCGGTGGCGGGGCGGACTCCGGCGGGTGCCGTGCCGCCAGTCCTCGCCGCCGCCGTCGGGGCCCGGGTGGGTGGGACCCACGTCCGGTCCCGGCGGCGTCGGCGTGGTGGTGGGATCCGGCGCCGGGGAACCGTTCACCGCCACGCCGAGCGCCAACAGGGAGATGCCGATCGCGGCGGCTTCGGCGGGTGACAGCCCGGTGCCCGAAACACCGGCGTCGGCCGAGGGCGCCCTGGTCGGCAGCGTCGACCAGGGAAAGTCGGGGTCGGACACCAGACAGCCGAGCAGCATGACCGCGTTGGTGGTGGCGTACCGGCGCCACACGTTGGGAGCCCCGCTCCCGTCGGACTGCGCGTCCAGCGCCGCCTTTCCCGGGTCGGCGTGGTCGGAGACCCCGCGCAGCACGAGCAGATCGACCCCCTCGTGCCAGTCCACCGCCGCCGCCGCGCCGGCCGCCTCACACTCGAGCGCGGTGAACGCCCGGTTGCGACCCCTCAGCCAGGCGGTGAACTGCTCCGCGGCCCCGACCAGGTCACCGCTGGCGACCGGCCCCACCAGCGCCTTCGGTGGGTCAGCCGCGCCGTCGGGATGGTCCGCGACCCGGTCGGCGCGCCACCGTCGGTACGTCGGACCGGACCATTCGCCGAACGGGAAGTTGTTTACGAAGGCGGCCAGTTGGCCGCGCAACCGCCATGAGGTGCCGGCCGTACGCAGCGCGAAGCTCGTACCGTCGGGGGTGGGCACCGCTTTTGCCCGGTACAGGTAGGAGTCGACCTCGGCGGCGATCACCACGTCACCCAGTCGCAGGTCGGGGTCGAGCCCGCCGGCGGTGCCGACCAGTGCCACCACCGACACCCCGTACGACCGGACCAGCAGGTCGGCGCCGAGCGCGGCGGCGACCGGCCCCATCGCGTGCAACGGCAACGCGAGGCCCCTGGTCCGGCTGCCGGGAAAGGTGAACCGGTACATCTGGCGACCCTGGTCCACGAAGGACGACATCGGGCCGACGGTGTCCTGGACGTACCGGAACTCCTCGCCGAGCGCGACGAGCAGGCCCAGTCGGTAACCACCCTCGCTGCTCATGAACAGCACGATAGTGCGGGTACCCGGTGGAGATCGACGGTCGGACCACCAGGTGTCGGATACCCGGCGCGGCGGCGGACGCGGAGTGGAACCGGTCAGGCCGGGCTGTCTCCGGCGCGGTTCGGGTCGAGGTGGGCGAGCGGGAAGCAGCCGGCCAACGGGTCGTCGTAGTGCCGCCAGGTGTCCTCCCCGTCGGCCAGCTCGGCGTCGGTGAGCAGGCAGTCGGCGAGCGTACGGTGCAGCGCGTCGGGGTCGAGGTCCATGCCGACGAAGACCAGCAGTTGGTGCCGGTCGCCGTAGTAAGGGTCCCAGTCGAGAGCGGCGGCGAGCCGCCGATGGTCGGAGATCCCGTCCCAGTGCGCGTCGGGCAGGGCGACCAGCCAGCGGCCGAGGGAACCGAGCCGGAGGCCGCCACCGGCGAACTCCCAGGCGACGACCGTCTCGGGTTGGCTGGCCAACCAGAGATGCCCACGGGAGCGGACGACGTCGGAGTTGACGTCCTCCAACACGTCGTGCAGCCGGCGGGGGTGGAACGGCCGGCGGGCGCGGAAGACCACCGAGACCACCCCGCAGTCGGACTGCGGCTCGTGCCGGCCCAGGCTGCGGCCTTCCAGTCCCCGGGCCAGCACCGCGGGTGTCTCGGGACGGTGCCGGTGGGTGCCGCGCAGACGCCGGGTCAACGCGTCGGCGTCGACGACGTCGCCGTCGACCCGGACCTGGGTCGCCCACGGGGCCATCCGTTCCAGCAGCACGGCCGAACCGTCGAGGCCGTACGCCCCGTCCCGGGACCGTCCCCAGAGGACCAGGGTGTCGGCGTACTCGATCTGCCGGGCGATGACGTCGGCGAGTGCCCGGTCGTCGTTGTCGGCGGCCTGGATGCCGAGGGCCTTGAGACCCTCGGTGCTGGCCAGGCCGTCGAGCAGGTGTTCGGCGTCGACCACGGTCAGGTACGAGTCGATCCGGACGAGGTCGGTCAGTGGCACCTCGTCGACCCGGCAGTGCGCGCAGACGGCGGCGACCGCCTCTGGCTCGACCACCTCGGGCAGCATCAGCACCAGGTCCCGTCGGGGGTGGGCGCGGGCCAACCGGGCGAGGGTGGGCAGTACGTCCTCGCGCAGGGTGCAGGAGGCGCAGCCGTGCGCCAGGGTGATCCGCTCGTCCTCCAGGCGGCCGCCGGAGTCGCGGACGATCCGGTGCACGGTGCCGTTGCCGAGGTCGGCGAGGTCGTGCCGGATGAGGATCAGCGTCGGGTCCGCGGCGAGCAGGGCCCGGGCGACGGCATACGTCGCAGCCGGCCAGAAACCGCTGAGCACGGTCAACGACGGGCGGGTGTCGCCCGGCGGGGTGCCGGTGTCGGTGGGCGCGAGCGGCGACGACGACATCACAGTCCTCTCGACTTAGTTGAAAACGATTGTCATTATAAACAGGTTCTTGACCCTGCTCGACCTCCAGGAGTGCCCGTGTCCACCAGAGCCACCGCTACTGGCTGCCCTCGGAGCGGCGCTGGGTCAGGCTGACCCTGACCGCCAAGGCGCTGCGGACCGTGGACCGCAGGGGCATCGAGAGGGTGGTCGCCGAGTTGCGTACCCGGGGGGTGAAGGTCTGATGGCCCGGCAGACCGCGCTGCATCCGATCGTGCGGCTGCGCAGCACCGCCGGCACCGGCTACACCTACGTGATCCGCAAGAACCGGCGCAACGACCCGGACCGCCTGGTCCTGCGCCGGTACGACCCGATCGTGCGCCGGCATGTCGAGTTCCGCGAGGTGCGTTGACGCCCGTGTGCGATCCGACCGGGCCGCCCACCGTCCGCGAGGCGTCCCGGTGACCAGATGAGCGATGGTGGGGGTGCCGACCGCGGTCGGCACCCCCACCGGTGGGGTCGGCTCAGCTGGCCGAGCAGGTCGCGGTCGGGGTGGTGTTGTTGCCGTTCTTGTAGAGCGTGATGCCGAAGTTGTTGCCGTTGCCGTTCGGTCGGGCGGTGAGGGTGCCGCTGGAGCCGCTGACCGACGCGTTCCAACTGCTCTGTACGCTCTGGCCGCCGTTGGTGCGGATGGTGACGGTCCAGTTGTTGCTGCCGCTCACCGAGAAGGTGGTGTTGAACCGGTCGCTCCAGTCCTCGGCCCGGCTCACACTCACCGAGCAGCCACCACCCGGCGGCGGGTTGGTGGGGTTGGTGGGGTTGCCGCCGGTCGTGCCGCCGACCGTGATGTTGGAGCTACCGCTGCTCTGGTAACCCTCGGTGGCCATGATCTGGTAGTAGTGGTTGCCCAGGTTCATGCCCCGGCTGGCCCACGCGTCGAAGTGGTTGCCGGTGGTGATGGTGCCGCCGACCCGCTTCGAGGTGCGGACGCTCCAGTACTGGTAGAAGGTCTGGATGCCGTCGATCGAGGGCTGCTGCACCCGCTGGGTCCGGTAGATGTCGTAGGTGCCGCCGTCGGTGTTGATCGTGCCCATCGAGCTGGCGCCCGGGGGCCGCCAGGAGCCCCAGCTGTCCACGATGTAGTACTCGACGAGCGGGTTACGCGTCCAGCCGTACAGGGTCAGGTAGGAGTTGCCGTTCGGGTTGAAGGTGCCCGAGTAGGTCACGTTCCGACGGGTGCCCGGGTTCCAGCCCTTGCCGGCGACGAAGTTGTTGACGTTGCTCCACTGGGTGCTGTACTGCCCGCCGTTGCCCATGGTCATGGAGACGTTGCCGCTGTCCTTCCAGAAGGAGAAGAAGTACCCGTTGTGGGTGCCCTCCTGGTTGGACGTCACGGTCTGGGCGTGGGCGGGGCTGGAGACGATCGCCGTGGTCCCGGTGGTGGCCAGTATCGCGGCGCAGGCGGCGCCGAGGAGCAACCTGAGACGTCGGCGCCTGCGGTTGTTCGAGTGGACGGGGGTCTCGGGCATGGACGAACCTTCCTCCTCGTTATGGATTGCATCGACAAAAATCGATGTCTTATTGGGCGACAGTATTGGCTCCGTCGAGTCGGGTTGTCAACAAGTTTCGGAAAAACTGCCGAAACCTCTGCCGGGTGACCGGTCGCCGGATTAACGGTGTCGTCCCTGCTGAACGCGCATGTTCTGGTGGTCGTCACCCGGAACGGGTTCACCAGAACCAGGGGCATTCCAATCGGGGTTCGGAGGAGGTTTATCGAAAGTTTCGGACTCTTTGATCAAGCCTGAACCCGCCGTGGTCCCGGGCCGACGAGCCGGCCCGGGACCACGGGTACGGAGGTCGGTCAGGTCGCGCAGACGGCGTACGCGCGCACCTTCCAGCTGCCGCTGAAGCCGTTCTCGTCCTCGGCGGCGCGAACGGTCACCGTGGTCGACGAGGTGGGCCGCAGCTCGGTCAGGCGCACCTGGCCGTCGCCGCCGACGACCTCACCACCCACCCCGTGTACCCGGGTGCCCGCCGGGCAGGTCGCGGTGACCGACTGGCTGGCCAGCGAGCCGAAGGCGCTGTCGGTGGACAGCCGCTGCTCGCCCGGGAGCGGGTCGGCGCAGATGACGGCGATGTCCAGCGACCAGTTGCCGGCGAAGTCGCCGCCCGCCTCGACGCCGGCCACCGTCACGCTGTTCAGGTGGATCCGGACGTCCTCCAGGAGCACGTCGCTGGCGCCGGAGCCGAGCGCCAGAGCGGCGCCGCCGCCGCCGATGGCGCGCTTGCCGATCGGGCACGACACCTCCCGGAACTTCGGGTTGACCGAGTCGGTCGCCGAGTGACCGGTGACCACCTCCAGCCCGGTGGGCGCGGGAGCGCAGATCGCGCTGGTGGTCACCGCCCAGTTGCCGGCCACCCCGTTGGGATCCTCGCGGCCGGTCACCGAGTAGAGGTTGGCGTCGGCCAACGGCAGCATGATGTCCAGGCCGACCTGGCCGAGACCCGACCCGGTGAGCACGGCCCCACCACCGATGACCTTGGTGCCCGCCGGGCAGACGGTGTTCTGCGTCTTGGCGGAGCTGGTGCTGGGCCCGACACTCGTCTTGACCACCAGGCCGGGCACGGCCGCCACCGGTGCGGTGAGGGCGAGCTGGCCGAGTACGACCGCGCTCAGCGCGGCCCCGCCCACGGCGGCCGTCCGACGTGCCCAGCAGCGGTTCGACGTGTCTCGCATGGTTTTTTCCTCTCCTCGGTTCGATTCGATTCGGTTCGGCCGGTCAGGGCGTGACCACCTGGATCTGGACCGGTACGGAATCCACGCCGATCAGGCCCGTCGAGTCGAAAACCTCCAGCCACACCGACCAGGTGGTGCCGGTGTGTCCGCTGTCCAACTGGCCCAGCTGGGCGGTGAAGCTGGCGCAGCTCTTCGGCAGGACCACGTCGTCGATCGGGCCGTCGGTCGGCACCGCGCTGCCCTGGCAGAGCACCTTCTTGACCCCGCCGTCGCCGTAGGCGGTCCACCGGTAGCGGGTTCCGGAGACCGCACCGTCCTCGACGTCGGTGCCGGCGCCGGCGAACGTGACCGACTTCGGCTTGCCGTCGGCCATGGTCAGCTGCAGCGGCGTCGCCGGCTGGGTGATCGTGGCAGCCGGCGGATGCTGCCCGGCCAGCAGCGCGGTGACCGTGAAGGCTCGTTGCGCGCTGGTACCACCAGCCGTGAACGTCACCGTGTACGCCCCCGCCGTGACCGTGCCCGCCGGCAGGAGGGCCTGGTGACCGGTGGCCTGGAAGACCACCGTGCCGCCCCGCCGGACCGTCCAGGACGCCTCGGTGTCGGGGACCGGTCCGAAGGCGTCGGGGTCGTTGGAGGCACCGACCAGGCTGACCGACTGGCCCGGGGTGAGCGTCAGTCCGGCCGGCGGCGAGATGATGGCCGTGGTCGTCGGGCTGTCCACCACCGTGACGGTGACCGTCGCCGAGCCGGTACGCCCCAGGCTGTCGGTGGCGCTGGCGGTGATGACGTGGGTTCCGGCCGACAGCGAGGGCACGACGGTGACCGAGGTGTCACCCAGTACGCCGTCGATGCTGCTGGTCCAGGTGATCGGGATCTGCTTACCGAGGAAGTCGGTGGCCGTACCCCACAGGTCGACCGTCTGGTGCACACCGAACTGCTGCTTGGTCTTCGGCGTACTGATGCTCACGGTCGGCTTGTCGATCTTGACCCCCAGCGCCCGGGCGACCGCGGCGAGGGCGTCGATCCGACGTTGGCTGCCGGTCACCTTGGCGCCGAGCCCGCCGACGTGCGCGGTGCTGTTGAGGATGTCCCGGACCTCCGCCGAGGTCAGGCTCGGGTCGGCGGCCAGCACCAGGGCGGCGACCCCGCCCACGAACGGCGCGGCGACGCTGGTGCCGCAGGTGCGCTTCGTCGCGTCACCTACCGGCTTGCCGGAGTCGGCGAGCGTCCGCACGCACATCGGTCCGTAGATCTCCACCGAGGTGGTGAGGTCGTTGGTGCCGAAGTTCGACCCGGCAGCCACCGTCGCGTCGGTGTTCATGCCACCGACGCAGATCACGTGGGTGCTCTCGCAGGGCACGTAGAGCAGGTCACCGTCGATGTTCTTCCCGTTGTTGCCGGCGGACGCGACGATCACCGCACCGGTGGCCCGGACGTGCTCCATCCGCCGGTCGGTCCAGGTCCGGGCCCAGGCCTTGCCGAGATCGACGTCGCGGGTGAAGCTCAGATTGACCACGTCCGGGTGGGTCTCCTCGGCGGCCTTCTCCAACCGGCGCAGGACCGTCCAGTAGTCGATGCCGTTGCGCACGGCGACCAGCTCCTCGACCACCGGCCCCGCCGGGCCGGCGGTGCCGTAGCCGTTGTCGACCCGACCCATCCCGGCGAGCACCACGTCGGTGCCGTGGAAGGGGCAGGGCGTGCCGTTCGTACAGTCGTTGGTGTTGGGCTTGCCCCACTCCACCTTGTGCAGGGAAACCTTGCTCGGAAAGTCGAGGTTGGACTGGAAACCGCCGTCCTGGACGAGATACTTGACCTGCTTGCTCAGCCGGCCCTTGGATTCGAGCAACTGCCAGGCCGGTGCGACCCCGGTGTCCATCGCGCCGCCGGCCCGCATGAACGACCAGTCGAAGACGTTCAGCGGGATGTCGGCGGACTCGTACACCTCGCCGTCGACGATGCCGGTCGGCTCCACCAGCCAGTCGAGGACCAGTTCGGTGCCGGACCGCCATTCGGCGGCGGCCAGCGCGAGCAGCCGCAACGCCCGCTCGTCACCGACCCGGTACACCCCGGACCGGCCCGGCTCGGCGGCGAGCAGATCGGCGACCAGCCCGGCCGGGTCGGCGCGCCCGACGTCGACCCGTACCAGGTGGTCCTGACCCTGCTCGTCCGGAGCGAACGAGTCGAGTACCTGGCCGCCCCAGCGGGCCAGGAAGGCGTCCAGTTCGGTCTGGGCGGCGACCCGCACCATCACCTCGTCGAGAACCAGGCCGACCGGCGAATCGTCCGGCCCGGCCACCACGCCGAGCTTCCGGTCGGTGCCGAGTCGACCGACGGGGTCGACCGTCAGTCGAGGTGCGGACAGCGCGGGGTCGACCCGGAAGGCCAACGGTCCGGAAACCGTGCTGCCGGGCGTCCCGGTGGGGACGGTGCTGCCGGGCGTCCCGGTGGGGACGGTGCTGCCGGGCGTCCCGGTCGGGACGGTGCTGCCGGGCGTCGCGGTGGGCGCCGGTACGACGGTGGCGTCGGCGGTGGTGGGGGCGACGAGTCCGCCGGCAAGCACCGCGACCACGGTGGCGACCAGCCAGCGGTGCCCGGCTGTGCCCTTCCGGTGGGCGGAACGAGTCGGATTCATGAGGTACTCCTCGGTGTCGGTGGTGGATGTGACACCGGTGGGAGCGCGGGCGGGTCGGCATGCCAACAGAAAGACCTCAGGAAAGTCTTCCTTCGTTCTACTGGACCCCGTAGTCGGATGACTGGGGGACGGATGGACGCCGCCGCGCAGAACGACCGCACGCTCGTCGAGGCGGTTCGCCGGGGCGACCGGGCCGGCCTGGAAGCCATGTACCGGTGCTACGCCGACCGGCTCCACACGTACGCCCGGGTGCTGCTGCGTGAGCCGGAGGCCGCCGCGGACGCCGTCCACGACGCCTTCCTCACCGCCAGCCAGCGCATCGGTCAGCTCCGCGACCCTGACCGGCTGCGCCCCTGGCTGTACACGATCGTGCGCAACGAGTGTCTCCGGCAGCTGCGGGAACGGTCCCGCTCCGCGCCGTTGGCCGAGGCGGCGGAGCCGGTGGCCGACACCGCCGACCCGGGCACGGGCGTCAACGCCGACCAGGTACGCGACCTCGTGCACGCCGCAGTGGCCGCCCTCAACCCCGGCGACCGCGAGGTGGTCTATCTGGCGATCCGCCACGAGTTGTCCGCCGTCGACATCGGCGTGGCCCTCGGGGTGTCCGCCAACCACGCCCACGCTCGCCTGTCCCGGGCCCGCTCGCAGCTCGAACGGGCCCTCGGCGCGCTGCTCGTGGCCCGGAGCGGAGCGGGGGACTGCCCGGTGCTGGCCGATCTTCTCGACGGTTGGCAGGGCCGCTTCACCCCGACCCTGCGCAAGCGCGTCTCCCGGCACATCGACGGCTGCCCCGCCTGCGGTCTGCTCCGGCGCGAGCAGTTCAACCCGGCGGCGCTGTTGACCGCGTACACGGCCCCGGGTTTCCTCGTCGCCGCGGACCCGGTGTGGTCGAGGCTCACCGAGGTTCAAGCCCAAGTCGACGCCGACGCCGACACCGAGGCCGACACCGAGGCCGACGCCGAGGCCGACACCGAGGCCGACGCCGACACCGAGGCCGACGCCGACGCCGAGGCCGACGCCGACGCGTCGGACGGCCGGATCGACCCGGTCGACGCGGGGCGCGCACCCAACGGGCCCCCCGCTCCGGCGGTGGCGGCGGGTGGGGTCCCGGAGGCTGCTGCGGAAGCACGGCGGACCGTGGCCCACCCGGTCCGGGTGACCTCGGTGTCGGCGCGGCAGGCCCCGACCGGCCGCGACCGGCATCGACGCCGGTTGGCCACGACCGCTGTGCTGTTGGTGCTCCTGGCCATCGGCGGAACCTGGGCGTTGGTCATCGGACACCCGGCCGCCGAGCAGGTCGGGACCTCCGGCGCGCAGGCGCTGCCACTGACGAGTCCGGGTGGCACAGCTCCCGGTGGCACGGCGGTGTCCGGATCGCCACCCCATGGTGTACCGCGATCCGGGCCGGCCAGCACCGACGGTACGACCGACAACCAGGCCGCCTCGACAGCGGCGGGTGCGGCGGCACCCGACCACGGGCCGGCCGGCCCGGATCCGGCGATCACCCCGGCAGGGCCGTCGGTACCGACCACGACCAGCTCGCCGGCCAGGCCCCGGCCGACCGTGCCCTCGCCGACCGTGCCCTCGCCGACCGTGCCCTCGCCGACCGTGCCCCGGCCGGCCGCCTCGCCGCAACTGGCCGCTCCGTTCACGGTCACCGCCGATGCGCACACCCGTTGCGGGTCGGACAGCTACCTCCTGGTGGTACGGGTCACCGGCAGCGCCGCGCTCGGCGACGCCCAGCTGAGCATCACGCCAACCGGTGGTGCCCCGTCGACCCGGGCGATGACCGTGACGGGACCGTCCGCGTCGGTGACCGTGGGACAGTTGCGGGCTACCGGCCTGACCTGGCGGGTACGGGCGACCGCCGCCGACGGCCGTACCGCCCGCAGCCCGTCGTACCCGATCAGCGATCCCTGCGTCCGGCCGGGCTAGCGCCGGGCATCCAGCACCGCCAACCGGTACGCCTGCCCGGGGCGACGACCGCATGACGTGGATCACAGCGCTCGGCTTGCCGATGCCGCCTCGCTGCCTATTCTTGGCTGATGTCCGCTGACAGTGATCCTCCCAGTCCGAGCCGCCGTGCCGACCTGCCCGAGGTGGCCCGGTGGTGATGGAGTGGTTCCTGCTGGCGATCGTGGTGCTGCTCATCGCGGCCAACGCGATCTTCGTGGCGGCGGAGTTCGCCTTCGTCACGGTGGACCGCGCGACCGTGGAACGCGAGGCGAAAGCCGGTGACGGCCGCTCGGCCAGCCTGCTCAAGGGCCTGCGGACGCTGTCGACCCAGCTCTCCGGAGCGCAGCTGGGCATCACCGTCACCAGCCTGATCACCGGTTTCCTGGCCGAGCCGTCCCTGGCCGCGCTGCTGCGCGGCCCACTCGGACTGACCGGCCTGTCCGACAGCGCGACCACCGCGCTCTCGATCTCACTGGCGCTGGTGCTGGCGACCGTCTTCCAGATGGTCCTCGGTGAGCTGGTGCCGAAGAACTGGGCGATCTCCGAACCGCTGCGGGTGGGTCGGGCGGTCGCCGGGGCGCAACGCGGCTTCACCACCGCCGCCGGCCCGCTGATCCGTTTCCTCAACGGCGCGGCCAACTGGATCCTGCACCGGATGGGTATCGAGCCGACCGAGGAACTGGCCTCGGCCCGTTCCCCGCAGGAGCTCTCCTCCCTGGTCAGCCGCTCGGGTCGGGAGGGCACCCTGGACGCCCGGACGGCCGAGCTGGTGGCCCGCTCGATCGACTTCGGTGAGCGTACCGCCGACGACGTGATGACTCCCCGGACCAGGGCCCGGTTCGTCTCCGCCGACGCCTCCGCCGCCGAGATCCTGGCGTTGGCCGCCGACACCGGGCACGCCCGGTTCCCGGTGACCGCCTCCGGCGCGGACGAGGTCCTCGGCGCGGTGCACTTCAAGCACGCCCTGGCCGTGCCCACCGCCGAGCGGGCCCAGCGACCCGTACGCAGCATCATGGTCGACCTGCCCGAGGTTCCCGAGACGATGGAGCTCGACCCGTTGCTGGCCGTGCTGCGCGAACCGGGCCTGCAGATGGCGGTCGTGCTCGACGAGTACGGCGGCACCGCCGGCATCGTCACCCTGGAGGACCTGGTGGAGGAGATCGTCGGGGAGATCGCCGACGAGCAGGACCGGCCGGTACGCCGGCACCACCGGGCCGCCGACGGCACCTGGACGCTGTCCGGGCTGCTCCGCCCGGACGAGGCGTCCCGGCTGATCGACCTCGACCTGCCCGAGGCGCGCAGCGCCGAGACCCTCGGCGGACTGGTCACCGAACAGCTCGGCCGCTTTCCCGAGGTCGGTGACAGCGTGCTGGTGACCGCCGCCGACCGGGCCCATCCCGACGACGACGGCCTGCCCACCCCGGCCGACGTGGAGCTCACCGTCACCCGGCTCGACGGGCGCCGGGTCGACCGGCTCACCCTGCGCCAGGTCGCACCCACCACCGACGCCAGACCCACCCCCGGCACCGTGCCCGCGCCCGCCGGCGACGCCGAGAAGATCGAGGAAGTACGGTCATGAGCGACGTCACCGCCCTGCTGCTGGCCGTGGCGCTGCTGATCGGCAACGCCTTCTTCGTCGGCGCGGAGTTCGCCCTGATCTCGGCCCGCCGTACCCAGATCGAACCGCGCGCCGCAGCTGGCTCCACCATCGCCCGGGTCACCCTGCGGGCGATGGAGAACGTCTCGCTGATGATGGCCGGCGCGCAGCTCGGCATCACCGTCTGTTCGCTGGGCCTGGGCGCCGTCGGCGAACCGGCCGTGGCACACCTGCTGGAACGGCCGTTCGCCGCGATGGGCGTACCGGACGGGCTGCTGCATCCGATCGCCTTCGCGATCGCCCTGGTCGTGGTGGTCTTCCTGCACATGGTCCTCGGCGAGATGGTGCCCAAGAACATCGCCCTGGCCGGCCCGGAACGCTCCGCGCTGATCCTCGGGCCGGTGCTCTACGGCATCGTCACCGTGCTGCGGCCGCTGATCTGGCTGCTCAACCAGCTCGCCAACGCCGTGCTCCGGCTGCTGCGGGTCACCCCGAAGGACGAGGTCGCGTCGGCCTTCACCAGCGAGGAGGTGGCCGGCTTCATCAGCCAGTCCCGCCAGGAAGGCCTCCTCGACCAGCAGGAACACGACCTGCTCACCGGCGCGCTCAGCTTCAACGAGCAGACCGCCGAGAAGGTGGCCCTGCCGCTGTCGTCGCTGGTCACCGTCGCTCAGGACAGCACCCCCGTCGAACTGGAGGAGCAGTGCGCCAGCACCGGCTTCTCCCGCTTCCCGACCACCGGGCCCGACGGAACGCTCACCGGCTACGTACACGTCAAGGACATCCTCGGCGTCCCCGACGAGGACCGGGACCGGCCGGTCGACCGGCAGCGGATCCGCGACCTGGCCACGGTGGACGCCGGGCAGCCGCTGCGCGACGTGCTGGCCGTCATGCAGCAGCAGGGCGCGCACCTGGCCAGGGTGGTGGAGCCGGGTACGGACCGGCTACTGGGCCTGGCCGCCCTGGAGGACGTGATCGAGGAGCTGGTCGGCGAGGTCCGCGACGCCACCCAGCGCGTCCCCGAGCCAGCCCGCGCCTGACCGCCCCGCTCCGCTCCGCGCCCCGCTCCGCCCCGCTCCGCTCCGCCCCGCCCCGCTCCGCCCCGCCCCGCCCCGCTCCGCTCCGCTCCGCCCCGCTCCGCTCCGCTCCGCCCCGCTCCGCTCCGCTCCGCCCCGCTCCGCTCCGCCGAGCGTCCCCCGGGGTGTGCCCTGTGGGCGTGCCCGCGGGGTGTGACCTCTGGGTGTGCCCGCGGTACTGGTGCGACGACTGGCAGCACACGTATCACCGGGACGACTGGTTGGACCTGCTGCCCACCCAGGGCCTGCACACCCGGCTTCCCGCCGACACGCTCGACCGGATCCTCGACGGCACCGGTGCCGCGATCGACGCGGTCGGCGGCAGCTTCCCGATGCGCTACAGCACGGTCACCGTCACGGCCGTCCGCACCTGATCCGGCCCGCTCCGCCGGGCGGCGTTCCCGTGCCCCGACCCGCGCGGCGCGGACCCCGACCCGCGCGGCGCGGATCCCGGAGCGCACCAGCACCCGGAGGCGCCCCGCGACGGCCGGTCAGGCGAGCAGCGTACGCAGGATGCGGGCGAGCTGTTCCCGGTCGGCCGGCGGCAGGTCCCCGAAGAGATCGTCGGCGGCGGCCCGGCGGGCGGCGTACATGGCGGCACCGGCGCGGGTGCCCTCCTCGGTCGGCGTGACCAGGGTGGCGCGCCGGTCCGTCGGGTCGGCCTGCCGCCGCACCAGACCCCGGGCCTGAAGGTCGTCGACGACCTCGGTGGCCGAGCGGGGGGCGATCCGCAGGTGCTCGGCGATCGCACTGAGCCGCAGCGGACCGTGCCGGTTGAGCACGCCGAGCGCCCGGGACTGGGCGGGCGTGACGTCCCACGGCGCGAGCGCCTGACGGGTGCGGTGGCGCAGCCGTCGGGTCACCGCCCAGAACGCCTCGGCGAGGCCGTCCTCGGGCTGGTGCGGGTCCGTGGTCACGGGGACCGGCGGGTCTTCGGGCACGGGAACAACCTACCAGGAGAAGGTGTTGTTCCCTCATGTTGAGGTAACCTCAGCATTAGTCGAAGGTAAGGGAGCATCCCTTGGAACCCGTCCCCTCCGGCCGCGACCGCGGCTCCCACAAGCCCGGCCGCGACCACAAGCCCGGCCGCGACCGCGGCTCCCACGAGCTCAGCGCCGAGGAGCAGGCGCAGGCCCGCCAGGTGTCCCTGCGTCGCATCGGCGGACTCTTCGCCCGGCACCGGGGCGCGCTCGCCACCGTCACCGCGATCATCGTGGCCTCCTCGGTGCTCGCCACGGCCACGCCCTTCCTGCTCCGCGCGGTGATCGACCGGGCCCTGCCCGAGCGCGACCTGCCGCTGCTGGCCTGGCTGGTGGCCGGCCTGGTCGTGGTCGCCGCCGTCACCTCCGTGCTGGGCGTGGCGCAGACCTGGATCTCCACCCGGGTGGGCCAGCAGGTCATGCACCGGCTGCGCACCGACGTCTTCACCCACCTGCAGCGACAGTCACTGGCGTTCTTCACCCGGACCCGCACCGGCGAGGTCCAGTCCCGGATCACCAACGACATCGGTGGCATGCAGTCGGTGGTCACCTCGACCGCCACCTCGATCGCGGCCAACCTGACCACCGTGATCGCCACCGGGGTGGCCATGCTCGCCCTGTCCTGGCGACTGTCGCTGGTCTCCCTCGTCGTGCTGCCACCGGCCATCTGGCTGACCCGCCGGGTCGCCCAGCTCCGTCGGGAGATCACCGCGCGGCGGCAACGTGAACTCGCCGACCTCAACGTCACGGTCGAGGAAGGGCTCTCGGTCAGCGGCGTACACCTGGCCAAGACCCTCGGCACCGGCCCCGCCCTGGCCGCGCGCTTCACCGCCTCCTCGGCCCGCCTGGTCGACCTGGAGCTGCGCTCCGAGCTCGCCGGCCGCTGGCGGATGGCCACGATGAGCGTCGTCTTCGCCGCCATTCCGGCGGTGATCTACCTCAGCGCCGGACTGCCCGGCACCGCCGGGACGCTCAGCATCGGCACCCTGGTCGCCTTCACCGCGTTGCAGGGCGGGTTGTTCCGGCCGCTGACCGGGCTGCTCAACGTGGCCGTCTCGGTCACCGCCTCGCTGGCGCTCTTCGCCCGGATCTTCGAGTACCTGGACCTGCCGGTCGAGGTGGCCGACCCGGCCGAGCCGGTCGAGATCGACAGGCGCCGGGTCCGGGGCGAGCTACGCCTGACCGACGTCACCTTCCACTACCCGGGCAGTGACACCGCCGCCGTAGCCGGGATCAATCTCGACGTCCCCGCCGGCACCAGCCTGGCCCTGGTCGGCGAGACCGGGTCCGGCAAGAGCACCCTGGCCGCGCTGCTGAGCCGGCTCCACGACCCGACCAGCGGCCGGATCACCGTCGACGGCGTCGACCTGCGCCAGCTGCGCCTGGCTGATCTCGCCGCCATCGTCGGGGTGGTCAGCCAGGAGACGTACCTGCTGCACACCACCGTCCGGGAGAACCTGCGCTACGCCCGTCCTGACGCCACCGACGCCGAGATCGAGGCCGCCGCCCGCGCCGCCCAGATCCACGACCTGATCGCCGGCCTGCCCGACGGGTACGACACGGTGGTCGGGTCGCGGGGGCACCGCTTCTCCGGCGGCGAGAAGCAGCGCCTGGCGATCGCCCGGACGCTGCTGCGCGACCCGCGGGTGCTGATCCTCGACGAGGCCACCAGCGCCCTGGACACCGAGACCGAGCGCGCCGTGCAACGGGCGTTCGACGAGGTGGCCCGGGGTCGTACCACCGTCACCATCGCCCATCGGCTGGCCACCGTGCGCGACGCCGACCGGATCGCGGTGCTCGACCACGGGCGGATCGTGGAGTCCGGCGACCACGCCGACCTGCTGGCGCGGGCCGGCCGCTACGCCGCCCTCGCCGCCTGACAGCCCCGCTCCGGCGGCGCTCCGCGCACCGTCCCGGACCGGCCGATCCGGCCAGATGCGTTCGTGGTGGCCGGCACCAGGGGCAGGAGCAGCGGCAGGACGTCGGCTGCGACGTACGACGCATTGACACGCCCTGTCGTCGCTGGCCAGACTGACGGCACAAGTCCACAAGCGCGTACGTGCGGGGGAAGTCCGGTCTGAGTCCGGCGCTGGCCCGCAACGGTAGGCCGTCGAGGTGATCCACTTTCGACGGCGAGCCCGAATACCCGCCGTACGCGTGAATTCGTTCCCCCACCCGTCGTGGCCCACGGGTCGGAGTCCCGGTCCTCCGCGTCACGACGGTCGTCCGGGTTTCTGACGACCGCCGGGCCGGAAAGGCGCTTCCGATGGTCGTCCGCCTGAGCCGGCACCACCTGCTCGTCCTCCTCTGCGGTCTGCTCGCCGCCCTCACCCTCACCACCCCCGCGCTCGCCGCGCCCGCGCCCGCCGGCCCGGTGCCGACGGGCCCGACCCGCGCCGAGGCCGCCGCCGGTTGGCTGGCCCGTCAACTCGTCGACGGCGAACGCCTCGAAGTGGTCTTCGACGGCGTCGCCTACCCCGACCAGGGGCTCACCCTCGACGCGGTCCTCGCCTTCGCCGCCGCCGGCGTCGCCGACGACTTCGGTGCGTCGGCACTGGCCTGGGTCACCCGGCCGGACATCCGCGACGGTTACGTCGGCGACGGCAGCACCGAGGCGTACGCCGGCGCCACCGCGAAGCTCGCCCTCGCCGTCGCGGTACGCGGCGCGGATCCGACCGATGTGGGCGGGGTCGACCTGACCGCCCGGCTGCGTTCGCTGCAGTCGACCGACGGCCGGTTCACCGACCGGTCCGCGTTCGGCGACTACAGCAACGCCTTCAGCCAGTCCCTGGCGATCCTCGCCCTGCACCGCACCGCGCCGGGGGTGCCTCCGGCGGCGGCGTCCTGGCTGGCCGGTACCCGGTGTGCCGACGGCGGTTATCCGCTGCTGCCCGCCCAGCCGGTCTGTACCTCCGACGTGGACGCCACCGCGCTCGCGGTGCAGGCGCTGCGGGCCGCCGGCCGCCCGGCCGACGCCGCCGCCGGGCTGCGCTGGCTGGTCTCCGTGCAGGGCACCGACGGCGGATTCGGCAACGCCAACAGCACCGGTCTCGCCGCGCAGGCGCTACGCGCCGGCGGCCGGCCGCTGGCCTGGGCTCGGGCCCGCACCTTCCTCACCGGACTCCAGGTGGGCTGCGCCGGTGCGCCGGCCGACCGGGGCGCGGTCGACTTCGACGGCGGCACCTTCGATCCGCAGACCGCCGTCCGCGCGACCGCACAGGCCGTCCTCGGCCTGACCGGCACCGGGTACGCCCAGCTCTCGGCCACTGGGGCGACCGCCGGGGCACCGGTGACCTCCTGCCCCTGAGCGGCCCCGGTGCGCCACCCGTCCGGTCCCCGCTCGTCCCAGCTCAGCTCGCCGTGCCCCAGCTCGCCTCACCCAACTCCCCTCACCTCAGCTCGTCTCACCTCGGCTCGTCCGACCACAGGAGGACGTCATGTTCCGTCACCGTTGCGCCATCCGCCGCCGGCTCGCCGGGCTGCTGGCCGCCGCCGTCGCCGCCGTCGCACTGACCGCGGTCGAACCCGCACCCCGGGCGGCGCACGCCGCCGCCTGCACCGGCACCACCGGAGTGACCGTGGTCGTCGACTTCGCCGCCCTCGGCGGGGGCGTCCAGGTCGCCTGCGCCCTCGGCGATCCGGCCACCGGGGTGGCCGCCCTGCAGGGCGCCGGCTTCACCGTCACCGGCACCTCGCGCTGGGGGCTGGCCTTCGTCTGCCGGATCAACGGCAAGCCCACCGCCGCGACCGACCCGTGCGTCAACACCCCGCCCGCCACGGCGTACTGGTCGTACTGGCACGCCTCCGGCAGCGGCGCGGCCTGGTCGTACAGCACCTCCGGCGCGTCCAGCTACAACCCCGCGCCGGGCAGCGTCGAGGGCTGGTCCTTCGGCGCGGGCGCCGCACCGAGCATCACCGCTCCCTGACCTGCCGCCCCGGGGTGGACCGGGCGTCGACCGACCACACTGCGAAAGGCACCCTCATGCCACTGTCCGCGCCACGGCCACCCGGGCCCCGGCCACCGTCCCGACCGCCCGTACCCCGGCCACCCGTCTCCCCGGCACCCGCGTCCCAACGGCTCGTGTCCCGACGGCTCATCTCTCGGCGGCTCGTGTCCCGGCGGCACATTTCTCGGCGGTTCGGTGCCGGTCTCGCGGCCAGCACGGCGGTGACCCTGGCCGCGCTCAGCGCCGTACCCCTGAGCGGGGTGGCCGCACCGGCGGCGGCCGATACCGCCGCCGGGCGCGCCGCCGCGACCTGGCTGGCCGGGGAGTTCGACGACGGGGCGCTGCCCGGACCGTTCGGCGGCCCGGACTGGGGCCTGACCATCGACGGGATCCTCGCGCTCTCCGCGACCGGGGTCGCCGCACCGACCCGGCAGGCGGCAACCGCGCAGGTCGCGGCGCACGTACGGGCCTACAACAGCTACGACGACTGGGGTATCCCCGGCTTCACCGACGGTGGGGCGACGGCCAAACTGCTGTACGCCGCCGCAGCCGCCGGAGCCGATCCCACCGCATTCGGCGGCTTCGACCTGCGGGCCGAGACGCTGTCCCTGATCGCCGGGGCGGACGCCGGGCACCAGCGGGGGCGGATCACCAGCCGGACCACCGCCGACAGTGGACCGGACGCCAGCAACACCTTCGACCAGTCCTTCGCCGTGCTGGGCCTGGCCCGCAGTGGTGACCTGCCACCGGCCACCGTCGACTTCCTGCTCCGGCAGCAGTGCGCGGCGGGCGGGTTCCGGCTCTACCCGGACACCGTGGACGGGCCGTCACCCTCCTGCGACGAGCAGGCCGACGCGCTCCTCGACGTCGACTCGACCGCGATGGCCGTCCAGGCGCTGTTGGCCGCCGCCGACGCCGGTGCCGGCGGTGCCGCCGACGCGGCCGGCCGGGCGGCGGACTGGCTGGTCGCCCAGCAGCACCCGGACGGGTCGTTCGGTGGTTCGGGGCCGACCACCGGCGCGAACTCCAACAGCACCGGCCTGGCCGGGCAGGCCCTCGCCGCCGCGGGGCGCGACACCGCGGCCACCCGGGCCGCCGATGCGCTGCGCGCGCTGCAACTGACCACGGCGAACGGCGGGGCGGCCGCCGCCGACGCGGGAGCCGTCGCGTACAACACCACCGAGTTCACGGCGGGAGTTCAGGCCGGTATCGCCGACACCGGCCGGGACCAGTGGCGTCGGGCCACCGCGCAGGCGCTGCTCGGGCTGGTCCAGGTGCCGCTCGGCCGGATCGGCCTCGACCCGCCGCCGTCGCCGGAGCCGACCCCGACCGGCACCGTCACCCCGACCTCCTCGCCGACCGCCACGGCCACCCCGACCGGCACCGCCCCGCCCACGCCCACCGGGTCGCCGACCCCGGGCACACCGACACCGACCGGTACGGCCCCGGCCAGCCCGACACCGAGCGGCTCGGCCGGTGCCACACCGCAGACCCCGGCCCCCACCACGCCGGCCGTCGTGCCGGAGCCGACACCGACCGGTGGGCTGCCCAGGACCGGTGCGGCGATCGTCAGCTACGTACTGGTCGCGGCCCTGCTGGTCGGGGTGGGCGTACTGCTGCTGGTGCTGACCCGACGGCGGGCGACATGACGGGGTCCCGGCGGGCCGGGCTGGTCGTCGTCGGGGTGCTGGCGGGCACGGTGGGCGTGCCGGGGCCGGCCGCGTCGGCGGCCGGCTCCGCCGGGTACTGCCCGGACGCCTCCGGCGTCACCGTCGTGGTCGACTTCAACGAGCTCGGCGGCGGCACCGTGGTGCGGTGTGCCCCCGGCGCGCAGAGCACCGGCCTGACCGCACTCAAGGACGCCGGTTTCCAGGTCACCGGCACCCTGCGCTGGGGTGAGGGGTTCATCTGCCGGATCGAGGGCAAGCCGTCGGCGGCCGCGGAGAAGTGCGTCGACACGCCACCGGCCAGCGCCTACTGGTCGTACTGGCACGCGCAGGACGGCGGCAGCTGGGCGTACAGCGACAAGGGGGTGCTCAACCGCAGGCCACCGGCGGGCAGCTTCGAGGGCTGGTCGTTCTCGCTGAACCGCAGCGGCAACGACGCGCCCCGACCGGACGTGGCACCGAAACGCCCCGCCCCGCCACCGCCCGCACCGCCACCGCCGGGCCCGGTCGCACCCCCGCCTGGACCGGTCGCGCCTCCGCCGGCCGGCGACGACGGGCCGGTCGCGCCACCACCGCCGGCCGCCGACGGTGGACCGGTCGTACCGCCGGCCGCCGGCGGCGCGCCGGTCGGTCCGCCACCGGCAGCCGACGGTCGGCCCGCTCCGGCACCGACGGCCGGGACCGCCGGACCCACACCCCCCACCGGTACGCCGCCGACCGGTGCACCGACGCCGAGCGGGGCGGCACCGACCGCACCGGCCGGTGGTGCCGGTACGTCGGCCGACCCCGCCGGTCAGCCGCCGCTGACGCCGATCGCCGGACGCCGGGACGGTGGCGGGCTCCCCCTGGGTACGGTGGCCGGCGTCCTGGTGCTGGCCGTACTCGCCGCCGGTGGCCTGGTCGCCGCCCGACGACGACGGACCGCCGAGCCGGATGACTGAGCCGTCCCGGCGCTCGGCGCGGCTGCCCCGGGCGCTGCACCCCGGCGCGTGGTGGCTGTGGGCGCTCGGCCTGGCCACCGCCGCCAGCCACACCACCAGTCCGCTGCCGCTGGGGCTCTTCGTCGCCGTCGCCGCGCTGGTGGTGGTCCGCCGACGCGGGGACGCGCCGTGGGCGCTGGCCTTCCGGATGTACCTGGTCCTGGGCGCGGTGATCGTGGCGATGCGGGTGGTGTTCCGGATCGTGTTCGGCGGTGGGCAGGGCGAGACCGTGCTGGTCCGGCTGCCGGAGATCCCGCTGCCCGAGTGGGCCGCCGGCATCCGGCTCCTCGGGCCGGTCGCCGCCGAACAGCTCCTCGGCGGGTTCTACGACGGGCTGCGGCTGGCCACCATGCTGGTCTGCCTCGGCGCGGCGAACGCGTTGGCCAACCCGAAGCGGCTGCTCAAGGCCGTACCCGGGGCGCTCTATGCGGTGGGTACGGCGGTGGTGGTGGCCCTGTCGGTGGCCCCGCAGCTGGTGGAGAGCGTGCTGCGGGTCCGCCGGGCCCGGCGGCTGCGCGGGGCCTCCGGCCGGGGCGTCCGGGCGTTGCGGGGCATCGCGTTGCCGGTGCTGGCCGACGCGCTGGACCGGTCCCTGGCGCTGGCCGCCGCGATGGACTCCCGGGGGTACGGCCGCACCGCGGCGGTGCCGGCCGGCCAGCGTACGGTCACCGGCGCGCTGGTGCTCGGCGGTCTGGTCGGGGTCTGCGCCGGTACCTACGGGTTGTTGGACGCCACCGGGCCCGGTTACCTGGGCCTGCCGATGCTGCTCGCCGGGCTGGCCACCGCCGTGACCGGGATGGTGCTGGCCGGCCGTCGGGTCCGGCGGGGCCGCTACCGCCCGGACCGTTGGCGTACCGCGGAGTTGCTGGTGGCCGGCTGCGGTGCGACGGTCGCCGGGCTGACGGTGCTGGCCGGCTCGCTCGACCCGGAGCTGCTGTATCCGCCGGTCAGCCCGCTCACCTGGCCCGAGCTGACGCCGTTGACGCTGCTCGCGGTAGCGGTCGCGGCGGCACCGGCCTGGCTGGCACCGCCACCGGTGCTGACCCGGTCGACCCCGCCGCCCGCACCGACCCCGGCCGGTGGCACGAGCCGCCTGCCGGTCCCGTCCGGAGCCCGGGGAGGCCCACGGTGATCGAGTTCGACCGGGTGACCGTCCGGTACGCCGACAGCGACCAACCGACGCTGCGGAACGTGACGCTCCGCATCGACGAGGGCGAACTCTGCCTGGTCGTCGGGCGCACCGGCACCGGCAAGTCCACCCTGCTGCGGGCGGTCAACGGGCTGGTGCCGCACTTCACCGGCGGCACCCTGCACGGCACCGTCACGGTGGACGGCCGGGACACCCGCCACCATCCGCCGCGTGACCTCGCCGACGTGGTGGGCGTGGTCGGACAGGATCCGCTCGCCGGGTTCGTCACCGACACGGTCGAGGAGGAACTCGCCTACGGGATGGAACAGCTCGCCCTGCCGGCGACGGTGATGCGCAAACGGGTGGAGGAGACCCTGGACCTGCTCGGCATCGCCGAGCTGCGGGACCGGCCGCTGCGGACCCTCTCCGGCGGGCAGCAGCAGCGGGTCGCCATCGGCGCGGTGCTCACCGCCCACCCCCGGGTGCTGGTGCTCGACGAGCCCACCTCCGCGCTGGACCCGACCGCCGCCGAGGACGTTCTGGCCGTGGTGACCCGGCTGGTGCACGACCTCGGGGTGACCGTGGTGCTGGCCGAGCACCGGCTGGAGCGGGTGGTGCAGTACGCCGACCGGCTGCTCCACCTGCCCGGCGACGGCCGGGTGGTGTCCGGGGACCCGGCCACCGTCCTGGCCGGCGTCGACATCGTGCCGCCGCTGATCGAGCTGGGTCGCCTCGCCGGCTGGACGCCGCTGCCGCTGTCGGTCCGCGACGCCCGCCGCCACGCCACCGACCTGCGCCACCGACTCACCGCGACCGCTTCGGGGACGGCGGCTCCGGGCGCGGCAGCTTCCGGCGGGACGGTTCCGTCCGGACCGACTCCCGGCGCGGCGGCTCCGCCCGCCGTGCTGACCGCGCGGAAGATCGTGGTGCGGTATCCGGGCACCGTCGCCGTGGCCGGGGTCGACCTCGACCTGCACCCGGGGCGGATCGTGGCGCTGATGGGGCGCAACGGCTCCGGCAAGTCCAGCCTGCTCTGGGCGGTGCAGGGCAGCGGCCCCCGGCAGGGCGGCACGGTCACCGTGGTCGGCCCGCAGGGGGCCGTGGACCCGAAGGCCCTGCCGCCGGGCCGGGCCCGACGACAGGTGGGGCTGGTCCCGCAGACCCCCGGTGACCTGCTGTACCTGGAGACCGTGGACGCCGAGTGCGGCCAGGCCGACCGGGAGACCGGTACGCCGGCCGGCAGCTGCCGGGCGCTGCTGGACCAGCTCGCCCCCGGGCTGCCCGGCGACCGGCACCCCCGGGACCTGTCCGAGGGGCAGCGGTTGGCGCTCGCCCTCGCCGTCCAGCTCACCGCCGCCCCACCGGTGGTGCTGCTGGACGAGCCGACCCGGGGCCTGGACTACCGCGCCAAACGGCAGTTCGCCGCGATCGTCCGCCGGTTGGCCGCCGACGGGCGGGCGGTGGTGGTCGCCACGCACGACGTGGAACTCGTCGCCTCCCTCGCCGACCGGGTGGTGGTGCTGGCCGAGGGGGAGATCGTCGCCGACGGCAGCACCACCGAGGTGATGCTCGCCTCGCCGGCCTTCGCCCCGCAGGTGGCCAAGGTCCTCGCCCCCGCGCCCTGGCTGACCGTGGACCAGGTCACCGCCGCCCTCGGTACGGACGGGTCGCCGTCGTGAGCGGGCGGACCGACCGGGCCGGCACGAACGTGCTGCGGGTCGCGCCGCGCACGGCGGTCGTGCTGCTGCTCGCCTCGGTCGCCGCGCTGGCCACCTTCACCTGGCCGTTCTTCGTCCCCGCCCAGCCCGAGGGGACGGCCAGGACCGGGGAGGCGCCGCTGGTGTTCCTGGTGGTGCTGCCGGTCCTGGTGGCGTTGGTGTTGGCCGAACTCAGCTCCGGCGGCATCGACAGCAAGGCGTTGGCGATGCTCGGCGTACTCGCCGCCGTCAACGCCGCGTTGCGCCCGCTCGGTGCCGGTACCGCCGGCATCGAGACGGTCTTCTTCCTGCTCGTCCTCGCCGGCCGGGTGTTCGGGCCCGGCTTCGGCTTCCTGCTCGGCTCGACGTCGTTGTTCGCCTCCGCGCTGCTCACCGCCGGGGTGGGGCCGTGGCTGCCGTTCCAGATGCTGGCCGCGTCCTGGATCGGCCTGGGCGCCGGCCTGCTGCCGGCCGGGCTGCGTGGCCGGGCGGAGGTCGCCGTCCTGGCCGGCTACGGCGTGCTGGCCGCGTACGGCTACGGCCTGCTGATGAACCTGTGGTTCTGGCCGTTCAGCATCGGCGCGGACACCCAGCTCTCCTACGTGGCGGGTGCCCCGCTGCTGGAGAACCTGCACCGCTTCGCCGTCTTCACCGCGGTCACCTCCACCTTCGGCTGGGACACCGGCCGCGCCGTCACCACCGCTGTGGCGATCGTCCTGGCCGGCCCGGCGGTGCTCGCCGCGCTGCGCCGGGCCGCCCGCCGGGCCGCCTTCGGCGCACCTGTCACCTTCGCCGACCCCGCCCATCCGGGTACGATGTCACCTCTTGGTCCGGACCGTAGGCGCTGAGCTACCAGCGCGTCGTGGCCCCGGCACTCCGTCGGGTTCCAGCCGGGGGCCGATCAGCCGGAGCCCGTCCCACCGCACGAGAACCTCTCGCCTCCGGGTGGCGTCGCCGACCTGGTCCAACTCGTAACCCTCAAGCCACACCCACCCGTGGTAGGTGACAAGATCTTCCCGGACCCGGATCAACCGGAACATGATCGGCTTGACGAACTGCACGCTCGCCGCCCGAGTGAGGTGCAGAACATCCCCCGCCCTGATCGCCATCCTCACGGTTCGAACCGCCGCCGGGCGATGATCCGCGCTCGGGCCACCCGCACCTGCCAGCAACCGCCGACCTCGCAGGCGGGACACTGGCGGTGGCGGTGGATCAACCTACGTTGACCGTCATCAGGTTCACGATGATCCAGCTCAAGGCCCGTGGTCTCGTGTACGGTCAGCCGGGCCCGGGCGTGTACGTCACGAGCGGTGAATCAGCCTGAGCACCTGCGCCGAGGCCGGCTGAACAGCATCGATCGACGAGCGGACGCAGGGATCACCTGACCGAATCCGCAGGCCCGACCAGACCCAACAGCTCACGGCGCCAAGCCGCGAACCGGCCACGCAGACTCTCCAATGCCCGACCGGTGACCTTGTACTGGGCGAAGTCATCGGCATCAAGCAGATCGGCCTGCCCGAGAGCATCGGCGAAGAGACGCCGATCAAAGCCACGGTCGGCACGTTCGATGAGACCCAAGAGATTCTCTCGGGTGTATCGGCTGGATCGCAGCGCGGCATCGATGTCGACGAAGTCACGGGCGAAGGCTCGTCCGTAGAGCGCGCCCATCTTGTTCGCGACTGCGTCATCCGGATGCAGGACCGGCCCAATCGCCATGAGGATCGGTTCGTTTGCCCGCCAGTCCACGCCGAGTTCGACCTTGGAAACGCGGCAGCCGTCCGTGATTGTCAACCGAGCGAAGGTGTCGTACTGCCGCTCGATTCCAACGGTGAGGCCGTCGAGGCGATAGGCGTGCAGAACGGCCTCGACCGCAGCGGTGAACTCTTCGCGACGGTCCCAGGCAGTGAACAGATCGACATCCTCACTGGGCCGCTCGACAAGCCCGGCAGCCTGGACCGCGTAGCCGCCAGCGAGAGCGAACCCGTAACGATGAGTGGCCGCGAGGCCGATACGGGCGAGTCGTTCGTGAAAGGGATCCACCGTTACGCGGCGTCAACCTGGGTGGCAGCGAGCTCGGGAAAGGTCTCTTCCCAGCGACGGCGTAGCTGAGGTGGCAGCCAGAGGCTGGGCCAGAGCTGTAGGAGAAGGTCGGCGTTGAGCCACCTGTTCAGATCGCCGACGGTGCCGGCTTCGGCGAGCACCACCTTGTACATGCTGGCCAAGCGTCCGGGCCGGCTCAGGTCGTACTCGGCGTGACCCGACCAGTCCAGGTGGCGCGGAAGCGAGACCACTCCACCGGTGGGGCCACCCAGCGCGGCAAGGCTTTCGGCCACGACGTACGGCTTCCGATCGCCATACGAACGGTAGTCCGTCGGTGGCCGGAGAGAGGTCTCGGATCTACGGCCCATGACCAGCATTCTATCTGGCTGGGCCGAGCATGACGGCACTGTGGCGACGGCGGGTCCCGTGGACGACTGAGGCGCCCACGGTGGCCCGCACGTCCTGCCGGGTCAGGGGCCGGCCGGTGGTTGGCCCGCGGTGGTTGCGACGAGCAGGGACAGCTCCCGGACCAGGTCGTCCATGGGTTGCCCGCTGCCCGCTCGGACCAGACCGAGCGCCAGGTCGGCGAGCAGGTAGAACCCGAGGGTACGGGCCGGCTCGCTGGGGAAGGCCGCGAGCAGTTCCTCGGCACCGGCCAGGTCACCACGGTGTTTGGCGGCGATGACCCCGGCGGCGCGTTGGACCAGCTCCGCGGCGGCCGGGGTGGCTGCGCTCATCGGATCAGATCTTCGGGCCGCTGGCCCGGGCGGCGTCGAACCGGGCGATCACGTCCGACCAGTTGACCAGCCCCCACAGCCGGTCCACGTAGTCCGGCCGGACGTTGCGGTACTGCAGGTAGTAGGCGTGCTCCCAGGCGTCGAAGACCAGCAGCGGGGTGGACCCCTGCCCGACGTTGCCGTGGTGGTCGTAGACCTGTTCCACGATGAGCCGCCGCCCGAGCGGTTCCCAGGCCAGGACGCCCCAGCCGGAGCCCTGCACGCCCTTGGTCGCCGCCGACAGCTGACCGGCGAAGGCGTCGAAGGAGCCGAAGTGCTCGTCGATCGCCGCGGCCAGCTCGCCGTCGGGGCGGTCGCCGCCGTCCGGGGACAGGTTGCCCCAGAAGATCGAGTGCAGGACGTGACCGGAGAGGTTGAACGCGAAGGTCTTCTCCAGCCCGACGAGCGTGCCGAAGTCACCCTTGGCGCGGGCCTCGGCGAGCTGTTCCAGTCCGTCGTTGGCACCCTTGACGTACGCGGCGTGGTGCTTGTCGTGGTGCAGTTCCAGGATCTGTCCGGACATGGCCGGTTCCAGCGCGCCGTAGTCGTAGGGCAGGTCGGGCAGGGTGTAGGACGTCATCGACTCTCCTCAGCCAGTTTCGCTATTCTCTTGCTATTGCCCATAGTTTGCAACAAGAGCATCGGTTTCGGGAGGCCCATCCGGGGCAAACAGGAGCAGGCACTAGACAAGCGAAGTGCGATTCGTGAATAATCGAGCGTAGTTCGAGGGGGAGTACCCGCCACCGGCCGCGCGGCCGTCAGTACGGACCAGTCCGGTCCCGGTCGCGCGAACCGCCCACCAGCGGTTCGGGGAGACCTTCGACCCCTCGCCGACGGTGTGCGTCGGCCCGGTCGAAGGAGGCGGCATGTCGGTGTCCGTACCGTGGTGGGCCTGGTTGGCGTTGAGCGCCGCGATCGCCGCGATGCTCGCGATCGACCTGTTCCTGCACCGCGACAACCATGTCATCGGGTTCCGGGAGGCGGCCACCTGGTCGGCGGTCTGGATCGCGGCGGGCCTGGCCTTCGGCGTGGTGCTCTGGCTCTGGCAGGGCGACGAGGCCGCCGGCGCCTACTTCGCCGGTTACCTGATCGAGAAGGCGCTGTCGATCGACAACGTCTTCGTCTTCGCCCTCATCTTCACCTACTTCTCGGTGCCGGCGGCCTTCCAGCACAAGGTGCTCTTCTGGGGCGTCATCGGCGCCCTGCTCTTCCGCCTCGTTTTCATCTTCGTCGGCGCGGGACTGCTGGAGACCTTCTTCTGGACCGCGTACCTGTTCGGCGCATTCCTGATGTACACCGGCTGGAAGATGGCCTTCCAGCACGGCCAGGAGATGCACCCGGACCGCAACATCGTGGTCCGGACGGTCCGCCGGATCATCCCCACCGACAGCCGGTACCACGGGGACCGGTTCTTCACCCGGGTCGACGGCAAGCGGGTAGCCACCCTGCTCTTCGTCGTCCTGATCGCGGTGGAGGCCACCGACCTGATCTTCGCGATCGACTCGGTAGCGGCGATCCTGGCGATCACCACCAGCACCTTCATCGTCTGGACCGCCAACGCCTTCGCCGTACTCGGCCTGCGCAGTCTCTACTTCTGTCTCGCCGGGCTGCTGCGCCGCTTCGTGCACCTGCACTACGGCCTGGCCTTCCTGCTCGCCTTCGCCGGGATCAAGCTGATCCTCTCCGAGACCCCGGTGGGCAAGCTGCCCATCCCGCTCACCCTCGGCGTCATCGTCGCCACCCTCGCGGTGACCATCGGCTGGAGCATGGTCAGCACCCGCAACGATCCCGACCGGCAGCAGTCGTGAGCACGTGCGGAGCCCGCACCCGGATCGGCTATCGTGGGCAGGTGAGGCGTTGATGGGGACGAGTACCGCCGCACGCAGCCAGGAGCGACCCGGGGACGGTGGAAGCCCGGGGGTGTGCGCGTCGGGAAGATCACCCCGGAGCCGTCGGAGGAAAGGCCACCCGGCCGAGTAGAACCGACCGCACGACAACGAGAGGGCCGTACGCGGCCAAGGAGGGTGGTACCGCGGGGCCCCGGCCTCGTCCCTCCGCCGGAGCACCGCACGCGCATCCGACGGAGGAGCCATGTACCGCAGCGTCCCCACCCAGGTCGCTCTGCCCGCCCTCGACCACGAGGTTCTCGACTTCTGGCAGGCCAACAGCGTCTTCGAGCGCAGCCTGGAGCAGTCCGAGGGCCGCCCGGAGTGGGTGTTCTACGAGGGGCCGCCGACGGCCAACGGGATGCCCGGCACCCACCACATCGAGGCCCGGGTCTTCAAGGACGTCTTCCCCCGCTACCGGACGATGAAGGGCTTCCACGTGGCCCGCAAGGCGGGCTGGGACTGCCACGGCCTGCCGGTCGAGCTGGCCGTGGAGCGGGAGCTGGGCTTCGCCGGCAAGCAGGACATCGAGAAGTTCGGCATCGCCGAGTTCAACGCCCGTTGCCGCGAGTCGGTGACCCGGCACACCGACGCGTTCGCCCAGCTCACCGAGCGGATGGGCTACTGGGTCGACATGGCCGACGCGTACCGGACGATGGATCCGCAGTACATCGAGTCGGTCTGGTGGTCGCTCAAGCAGATCTTCGACAAGGGCCTGCTGGTCGAGGACTTCCGGGTCGCGCCGTGGTGCCCGCGCGACGAGACCGGGCTCTCCGACCACGAGCTGGCCCAGGGGTACGAGACGGTCGTCGACCCGTCGGTCTACGTCCGGTTCCCGCTCACCTCCGGCCCGCTGGCCGACCGGGCCTCGCTGCTGGTCTGGACCACCACCCCGTGGACGCTGCCCTCGAACGTCGCGGTGGCCGTGCACCCGGACGTCCGGTACGTGGTCGCCACCGACGGCAACGAGCAGCTCGTGGTGGCCGAGCCGCTGCTGGCGTACGCGCTGGGTGACGGTTGGGACCTGACCGGGGAGTCGTTCCGGGGCAAGGAGCTGGAGCGGTGGAGCTACCGGGCCCCGTTCGACCTGGTCGAGGTCCCCGACGCGCACATCGTGATCCTGGCGTCCTACGTGACCACGGACAGCGGCACCGGCCTGGTCCACCAGGCACCCGCCTTCGGCGCGGACGACCTGGCCAGCAGCCGCGCGTACGGGCTGCCGATGGTCAACCCGGTGCAGCCCAACGGCCGCTTCGAGGCGGGCCTGCCGCTGGTCGGTGACCTGTTCTTCAAGGCTGCCGACCAGCCGCTGGTGGAGGACCTGGCCGCCCGGGGGCTGCTCTTCAAGCACGTGCCCTACGAGCACAGCTACCCGCACTGCTGGCGCTGCCACACCGCGCTGATCTACTACGCCCAGCCCTCCTGGTACGTACGCACCACGGCCGTCCGCGACGAGCTGCTGCGGGAGAACGAGCGGACCACCTGGCAGCCGGCCACCGTCAAGCACGGCCGGTACGGCGACTGGCTGAACAACAACGTCGACTGGGCGCTGTCCCGGCGGCGGTACTGGGGCACCCCGCTGCCCATCTGGCGGTGCGAGCAGGAGCACCTGACCTGCGTCGGGTCGCTCGCCGAGCTGAGCGAGCTGACCGGCACCGACCTGACCGACCTCGACCCGCACCGGCCGTACATCGACGAGGTGACCTTCGCCTGTCACTGCGGCGCGACGGCCCGTCGGGTGCCGGAGGTCATCGACGCCTGGTACGACTCCGGGGCGATGCCGTTCGCGCAGTTCGGCTACCCGTACCACAACACCGAGCTGTTCGAGCGGCGCTACCCGGCGCAGTTCATCTCCGAGGCCATCGACCAGACCCGGGGCTGGTTCTACACCCTGATGGCGATCGGCACGCTGGTCTTCGACCGCTCGTCCTACGAGACGGTGGTCTGCCTGGGGCACATCCTGGCCGAGGACGGCCGGAAGATGTCCAAGCACCTGGGCAATATCCTGGAGCCGATGCCGCTGATGGAGCAGCACGGCGCGGACGCGGTGCGCTGGTTCATGGCCGCGGTCGGCTCACCCTGGTCGGCCCGTCGGGTCGGGCACACCGCCCTCCAGGAGGTGGTCCGCAAGATCCTGCTGACCTACTGGAACACCGTCGCCTTCCAGTCGTTGTACGGCCGTACCGCCGGTTGGTCGCCGTCGGCGGCGGACCCGGCGCCGCAGGACCGTCCGGTGCTGGACCGGTGGCTGCTCTCCGAGCTGAACACGCTGGTGCAGCAGGTGGACACGGCGATGGCCGCCTTCGACACCCAGCAGGCCGGCCGGCTGCTCTCGGCCTTCATCGACGACCTGTCCAACTGGTACGTCCGGCGCAGCCGTCGCCGGTTCTGGCGGGGCGACCCGGCGGCGCTGGCCACCCTGCACGAGGCGCTGCGCACGCTGACCCTGCTGATGGCCCCGCTCACCCCGTTCGTCACCGAGCGGGTCTGGCAGGACCTGGTGGTGCCGGTAGCCCCGGACGCCGCGTCGTCGGTGCACCTGGCCGGGTACCCGGAGGCCGACGCCGCGTTGATCGACCCGGCGCTCTCCGGGCAGATGGCGCTGGCCCGGCGGCTGGTCGAGCTGGGCCGGGCGGCCCGCGCCGACTCCGGGATGAAGGTACGCCAGCCGCTGTCCCGCGCGCTGGCCTCGGCCACCGGCTTCGCCGACCTGCCGGACGAGCTGCTGGCCGAGATCGCGGCCGAGTTGAACGTCGGGTCGGTGACCGCCGTGGGCGCCACCGGCACCTCGCTCGTCGACACCACCGCGAAGGCCAACTTCCGTACCCTGGGTCGGCGGTTCGGCAAGGGGGTGCAGCAGGTGGCCGCGGCGATCGCGGCGGCCGACGCGGCGGCGTTGAAGGACTCGCTGCGCTCGACCGGTTCGGCGACCGTCGTGGTGGGCGACGAGCAGGTGACGCTCGGCCCGGACGAGGTGGTCGTGGTGGAGACCCCCCGGGAGGGTTGGGCGGTGGCCACCGACTCCGGTGCCACCCTGGCGCTGGACCTGCACCTCACCCCGGAGCTGCGCCGCGCCGGTACGGCCCGGGACGCGATCCGGCAGATCCAGGAGGCCCGCAAGTCCAGCGGGCTGGAGGTGGCCGACCGGATCGAGCTGCGGTACCGGCCGAGCCGGGAGGAGACCGCGTTGGCCCTGGCCGAGCACCGGGAGCTGGTCGCCGAGGAGGTGCTGGCCACCGACTGCGCCGAGGGTGAGCCGTCCTGGCCGGACGCCGAGCCGTTCACCGACGAGGCGCTCGGCCTGACCTTCTGGCTGCGCCGGGTCTGACCTGACCGGTGTCCCGGGCCGTGGTCGTCACCGTGGCCCGGGACACCGCACGCCTATGCTCGACGGGTGGCGGAGAGCGAACCGGCCGTGCTGGCCGAGATACTGCAGTCGGCCGAGGACGCCGCACCGGTCGAGGCGGTCGAGGCCGTCACCGGGGCCGTCGCGCGGGCGCTTCGACAGCGTGAAGTTCACGACAGCCCCTCCGTTCCGGAAACCGGAAAACTCGGTTCTCGGTTGTCACCGTACCTACGCTGCCAGACCCGGGCCTCGATCGCCCGTTGACCAACGGTGATCGACGGGGCGAAAGGGAAAGACGCCTGGCAGCGGCCCAAGTCGGCCGACACCAGGCGCCGGGAGTGTCAGAGGTCGATGATGTTGCCCTGCTCGTCGATGCCGTGATCGCGCCAGTAGACGTCCCACTCGTCGTCGACGTGCTTCGGGACCTTGCCCTCCGGGTAGTGCACCCACCCGGCGGGTGGCTCCTGGCCCTTCGGGATGCAGTCGGAGCCGTTGTTCACCCCGACCGCGAGGATCGGGTAGTCGCCGTCGCCGCAGATGCTGTCCTGGAAGGAACAGCCGCTGGTCGCCATCGAGCCGACCAGCCCGAGGGTGGCGAGGAGGATCGTCATCCGGTTACGCATGGGAAGCATTCTGCTGCCCGCGACCGGGTCGGCCATCGGTACAGGTACTCAGTCCTCTCCATGACCTACGTCACTCCTTGGTGGAGTGCCGACCGACCTTGCCGGAGCAGACATCGATGGCTATGTTATCGGTAACACGGGAGCCTCTTCGCTCGGCGCGGACGTCACGGGCAGCGTCCGCACACCCCATCACCACGCGCCAGCATGGCGAGGAGTCTCCTGATGAGTGCGTACGACGTTCGAAGAACCCGAGGACGGATCGGCCTGGTCGCCGGCGCGGTGGCGCTGATGATGACGGCCGGCCTGATGGTCGCCGGCAACGCCCAGGCCGCAGCCGGTTGCCAGGTGGCGTACACCGTGTCGGCGCAGTGGCAGGGTGGTTTCACCGCCGACGTGAAGGTCACCAACCTCGGTGACCGGGTCGACGGCTGGAGCCTTACCTGGGCCTTCCCGTCCGGCCAGCGGGTGACCCAGGCGTGGAACGCCACGGTCACCTCCGCCGGGGCCCAACACACCGCGAAGAACCTGAGCTACAACGCCGCGATCGGCACGAACGCGGCGGTCTCCTTCGGCTTCAACGGGTCCTGGTCGGGCGGCAACACGGCACCTACCTCGTTCGCCCTCAACGGCGTCACCTGCACCGGCAGCGTGGGCACGCCGACCCCACCCCCCACCACCGGGCCCCCGTCCCCTACGCCGACGAATTCACCGTCACCGTCACCGTCGCCCGGTGGCGACGCGATGGCGACGGTGGCCGCGATGCAACCGGGTTGGGGGCTGGGCAACACCCTCGACGCCATCCCCGACGAGACCGCCTGGGGCAACCCGCTGGTCACCCAGGCCCTGCTACGCCAGATCCGCTCGCAGGGGTACAACAGCATCCGGATCCCGGTGACCTGGACCGACCACACCGGTCCGGCCCCCTCGTACACCATCGACCCGGTCTGGTTGAACCGCGTCCGCCAGGTGGTCGACTGGTCCCTCGCGGAGGGCCTGTACGTGATGATCAACCTGCATCACGACTCCTGGCAGTGGCTCAACGGTTACCTCGCCGACCGCACCACGGTGATGAACCGTTACACCGCGCTCTGGACCCAGCTCGCCACCACCTTCCGGGGCCACTCGTCGAAGCTGACCTTCGAGAGCATCAACGAGCCGCAGTTCGCCGGCACCTCCGGCGAGGCCCAGGGCGACGAGCTGCTGCACGAGCTGAACCTCGCGTTCGTCCGCCTGGTACGCGCCTCCGGTGGCAACAACGCCACCCGGCTGCTCGTGCTACCCACCCTGTACACCACCTCCGATCAGGCCCGACTCGACGCACTGACGACCACGCTCGACCAGCTCCGGGACCCCAACATCGCCGCGACCGTGCACTTCTACGGCTGGTGGCCGTTCAGCGTCAACATCGCCGGCGGCATCCGCTACGACGCCACCGTGGAGAAGGACCTGGTCGACGGCTTCGACCGGGTCCACGACACCTTCGTCGCCCGGGGGATCCCGGTGATCATCGGCGAGTGGGGCCTGCTCAGCTACGACTACACCCGGCCCGGCATCATCCAGCGGGGCGAGCTGCTGAAGTTCTTCGAGGCGGTCGGCCACCACGCCCGGACCAGGAAGCTCACCACCATCCTCTGGGACGCCGGGTCCTTCCTCAACCGCAACACCCTGCAATGGCGTGACCAGGGCCTCTACCAGCTGATGAAGGCGAGTTGGACCACCCGCTCCGCCACCGCCGCCACGGACCAGCTCTACCTGCCCCGCACCGGCACCATCGCCAGCAGGGCCCTCACCCTGAACCTGAACGGGGTCTCATTCCAGGGGCTGCGCCAGGGCAGCACCAACCTGGTCGCCGGCACCGACTACACCGTGTCGGGCAACACCCTCACGCTGACTGCCGCCGCGTTGACCCGGCTGGCGGGCAACCGCGCGCCGGGCGTCAACGCCACCCTCGAAGCCCACTTCTCGGCGGGTGTGCCCTGGCAGATCAGCGTCATCTCGTACGACCCGCCGACCCAGGCCGCGGCCACCGGCACCACCAGCTCGTTCGCCGTCCCCACCCAGTTCCGCGGCGACCAGCTCGCCACCATGGAGGCCAGGTACGCCGACGGCAGCAACGCCGGCCCGGCGAACTGGACCTCGTACAAGGAGTTCTGGACGCACTTCCAACCCGACTACACCGCGAACACCATCCTGCTGAAGCCCGAGTTCTTCGCCGAGGTCAACGACGGTCCGGTCGTCCTGACCTTCCACTTCTGGAGCGGTGCCCGGCTCACCTACCGGCTGACCAGGTCCGGCGGCACCGTCACCGGCAGCGTCGGCTGACGCCTCGGGTCCGACCGCGCCGCCGGCGTGGTCGGACCGCCCGACGACCAGGTACGGCCGTCCCGGCGCGGGGCGTCGGAACGGCCGTACCGGCGTGGTCGGGTGACCGGCTACTCGTAGCGCAGCGAGTCCACCGGGTCGGCCCGGGCCGCCCGCGCCGCCGGCAGGGTGCCGGCCAGGAAGGCGATCGTCATGACCAGCAGGATGATCGCCGCGATGGAGAGCGGGTCGAAGGCGATCAGGGTGAGTCCGGGCAGGTCCGCGAGGAACGAATCGGCGAGCATGGAGCTGATCACGGTACCGGCCAGCATGGCCAGCGCCGCGCCGACGGCGCTGCCGACGAAGCCGATGAAGGTGGCTTCGAGGCTGAACAGGCCGAACACCCGGCCGCTGCCCATGCCCATCGCCTTCATCAGCCCGATCTCGCGGGTACGTTCCTGCACCGACATGAACAGGGTGTTGACGATGCCGAAGCTCGCCGCGAGCAGGGCGATGACGGCGAAGGCGTTGAGCACCAGGACGATTCCGTCGATGATGCTCTTGAAGGTGCCGAGTTGGTCGTCGACGGTGACCCCGTTGTATCCGGCGTCGGCGAGGCGGCCCTTCAGGGCGTCGACCTCCTGTTCCGTGGCGTCCGGGTCGAACCAGACGCTGGCCTGGGCGTACCGCTGCGCCTCGGCGGCGGACAAACCGGTGTTCTGGGCGTCGAAGAGCGTGTCGGTGAGCGTGGCGTTGGGGAGGACACTGGCGCCCTCCGGGGACGCGAAGGACTCCTCGGCCACTCCGACGATCGTCGCCTCGACCACCTGGGCGGTGCGCTCCGCGTCGGTGATCGCGATCGACACGGTCTGCCCGAGCGCCGCGCCGGCGTCGGCGAAGCCGAGCGGCTCGACGTACGAGGTGGGGAGCACGACCTGCGGCTCGGTGGAGGAGTCGTCGGGTTCGGCCCCGGCGGCGAGCTGGATCTGCTGCCCGGCGACGATCCCACCGACGGTGACGACGTACTTCGGGCCCGTGCCGGCCTGGATGTAGTCGGGCCGGACCGCCTTGCTCGCCTGCACGTCGCGCACGCCGTCGATGGCGGCCAACGAGTCGAGATCCGCCGGGGTGAGCGCCACGACCGTCTGCCCCGGCGGGCCGGGCTGCGCGGACGCCACGGTGTCCGGGTCGTACTCGACGGGCCCGGAGGAGTTTCCGAAGCCTTCGGAGCCCTCCGAGGGCTTGACGACGGTCATCACGTCCGAGGCGCCGATGGCGGTCACGGTGTCGTCGATGTAGTCGTTGATGCCGGTGCCGAGCCCGTTCGTCAGGGTCAGCGTGAACGCGCCGATGAAGATCGCGAGGATGGTCAGCAGGGTACGGGTCTTGGCGCGGAAGGCGTTGCCGGCGGCCGAGCCGACGAGGTCGGAGATTTTCATGCCGGCACCGCCACGGTGTCGTCCACCAGCTGACCGTCCCGGACCAGGACGCGGCGGTCGCAGCGCGCGGCCAACTCGTCGTCGTGGGTGACCACGATGAGCGTGATGCCGTGCTGCCGGTTGAGGTCGAAGAGAATGTCCTCGACCACCGCGCCGGTGGCGGAGTCGAGATTGCCGGTGGGTTCGTCGGCGAAGATGACCCGAGGATTGTTCACCAGTGCCCGGGCGATCACCACCCGTTGTTTCTGGCCACCGGAGAGATTCGCGGCCTTGTTCTTCGCCTTGTCGCCGATTTCGAGCTGCTCCAGCGCTGCCAGGCCCCGGCGTTTACGTTCGGCACGGCCCACTCCGGCGATTTTCAACGGTAGCGTCACGTTTTCCAGCACCGAGGCGCCCGGGGTCAGGAAGAACTGCTGGAAGACGAAGCCGAACGTCTTGTTGCGGGTCTCGTTGAGCCGCTTACCACGCAGCGTACGGGTGTCGACACCGCCCAGGGTGACGGTGCCCGAGGTGGGCGCGTCCAGCAGTGCGAGAATATGCATGAGGGTCGACTTTCCGGACCCGCTCTTACCAAGGATCGCGATGCTCTCACCATCGGCGATGTCGACGCTGACGCCCTTCAGGGCGTCGAAGCTGTTCGCCCCGCGACCGTATGTCTTGCGCACGTCCGCGGCCGAGATGATCGGGCTTTCCATAGGGTTCCTTTCGCAGTTCGGCCAGCGGCTGGCTGGCGACTCCATCGTTGCCCTGCACCCACCTCCTCGACGTCCCCCCGCTGCGGATACCCGAATACCGCGTTCGCGGTATCCCGGTTGCCGCGGAAGGAGTACGCACACCGCCGGGGGGAGCGGCAGAATGAGGCGGTGACGTCGACAGCCACCGCGGCGGACCCCAGGATTCCGCGCCGCAGAGCACCCTGTTGGGTGGGGGACGTCGTCGCCGGGGTGGCCATCGTCGCTGCGGCGTTCACCCCGTTCGACATCGGGGAGTTCCGGCCGGGCAGTCACGCCGTCACGGCGGTGGTGATCGCCCCGGCCGCGCTGCTACCGCTGCGACGGCGGTGGCCGATCCCGGTGCTCGCCGGCTGCCTCCTGCTCTACGGCGTCGCGGCGTCCACCGGCATCCTGGCCCCTGGTGCCGTGCTGGCCACGGCGATCGCCCTGTTCCACGTCGCCAACCGGATGGACCGCCGGACCACCCTCACCGTGACCTGTGCGACCGTCGTGGCGATGGCCCTGCTCAGCCTGCTGTCGGTGATCGGGAACGTCTTCGATCCCCGGTCCCTGCAGTTCGCCGTGATGATCGCGTTCGCCGCTGCCGCCGGTGACGCGACCCGGTCCCGACGGGAGTACCTGATCGCCGTCATCGAGCGCGCCGAGCGCGCCGAGCAGACCCGTGAGTCGGAGGCCCGCCGGCGGGTGACCGAGGAACGGCTGCGGATCGCGCGTGACCTGCACGACGTCGTCGCCCACCAGATCTCCGTGATCAGCCTCAACGCCGGGGTGGCCTCGTCCACCCTGCGAACGCGGCCGGAGCGGGCGGAGCAGTCCCTCGGTGTGATCCGAAGCGCCGCCCGGACGGTGCTCACCGAGATCGGCGACCTGCTCCGGGTGCTGCGCGCCTCCGACGACGACCCGGCCAACCGGGCAGCCGTCCCACAGCCCGGTCTCGACCAGCTCGACCGGCTGGTCCGCGGGTTCGTCGAAGCCGGACTCAGCGTCTCGGTACGGACCACGGGAGATCTCTCGACGGTCACCGGCGCCGTCGACGTGGTCGCGTACCGCGTCGTCCAGGAAGGCCTCACCAACGCGCACAAGCACGGCACCGGGCACCGGGCACACGTCCTGATCGAGCTCGGTGACCAGCAAGTCACGGTGGTCGTCACCAATCCCGCCCCGCTCGGGGCGGCGGACGACCGGCCGGAGGCGGCATCGGGCGGCCACGGCCTCGTCGGCCTGCGGGAACGCGTCGCCTCCGTCCGCGGCGTCGTGGAGACCGGGTTGTCGACCAGCGGCTTCCGGCTCGCCGCCTGCCTACCCCTACCGAAAGAGGATCCGCGGTGACGACCGTGCTTGTGGTCGACGACCAGCCACTCATCCGTCAGGCCGTGACAGACATCCTGGTCGACCAGGCAGGCATCAGGGTCGTCGGGGAAGCGGTAAACGGCACGGAGGCGGTGGCGCTGGCCGCCTCGCTCCGCCCCGACGTCGTGTTGATGGACATCCGGATGCCGGAACTCGACGGCATCGGGGCCACCGCCGCGATCTGCGCCGACCCGACGTTGGCCGAGACCCGGGTGCTCATCCTCACCACCTTCGAGGAGGACGAGTACCTGGTGGCGGCCCTGCGGGCCGGTGCGAGCGGGTTCATCGGCAAGGGCGCGGAGCCCGAGGAGATCGTCCGGGCCGTACGCGCGGTGCACGCCGGCGACGCGCTGCTCTCGCCGGCTGCCACCCGCAGCCTCATCGAGAAGTACGTGCTGGCCGCCCCCGACCTGGCCCTGGCCAGGACGCACCGGCCGAACCCCGCCGCCGAGAAGCTGGAGCAGTTGACCGACCGGGAACGGGAGGTGCTGCTGCTGGTGGCGCGGGGCCGGTCGAACCAGGAGATCGCCCGGGAACTCGTCATCTCACCGCACACGGCGAAGACCCACGTGAACCGCATCATGGCCAAGCTGTACGCGCACGACCGGGCCCAGCTGGTCGTGCTCGCCTACGAGAGCGGCCTGCTTCCCGTACCCGGGCAGTCAGCCTGAGTGGCGGCGGGACGCGGGTCGGGCAGCACCGTCCGCCGGCAGGCGCCGTGACCAGGGACAACCACCCCGCAACAGCACCGCAACACCCTTGACATCGATTGGTGTGTCCGGCGACACTACCGACGCTAATTCGATTTAGCGTCCGAACCAGACCAGGAGATCCGCAACCGGCCACGCACCCCCCACAGAGGAGTTCCTTCAGTTGAGGACAACGATCGGAAGACGCCGACTCGGGCGCGCCGTCACGGTGCTCGCCTGCCTGTCCCTCGGCGCGGGCGCCGTCGCCCCCGCTCCGGCCGTCGCCGGCAAACCCCGGCCCGCGACCGCCGAGGGGGCGACCGTCACGGCGGACCGCCACTCGCCGACCGGGTACACCGTCACGTTCGTCTACCGCAACCCGAACGCCACCCAGGTACGCCTGGCCGGCGACCTGACCCTGCTCGACGTCGGCACCGGCACCACCCGGTACCAGCCGGAGGAATGGAAGCCGGGGCGGTACCACGCCGGCGGGACCGAGTTCCTGCGGGACATGACCAGGGACAAGCGGGGAAACTGGACGGTCTCGCTCCCGCTGCACGCCGGCGGCCTCAGTTACTGGTACCGGGTCTGGGACCCGAGCCGAGGCTGGGAGAACAAGCGCATCTGGGATCCCGCCTCGACGAACCCCAGGCCCCCGGGCGAGTCCTCGTTCCGGGTCCGCAACAACGACGTGCTCGACGCGGTGTACGTGCCGTACGCCGAGAAGCAGAACGACCCGGTGCTCAAGGAGCGGGCGGCGTACGAGCTGCCGGCGGCCAGGCGCTCGCAGCGGGGCACCGTCCAGTACATCCCCTACACCACGATCCTCGGCGACAGTGGGCACCACCTCGGCGTCTACCTGCCGGCCAACTACGACGCCAAGCGTGCCGAGCCGTACAAGGTCGCGTATCTCGCGCACGGCATCTTCGGTGACGAGACCGACTTCATGGTCCCGGCCAACGTGCCGAACATCCTGGACAACATGACGGCCAAGGGCGAGATCGAGCCCACCGTGGTGGTGACCGTGGGCAACCACTTCACCGGCACCAGCCTCGGCTTCGCCTCGTACAACCAGACCAACGCCGCCAACAACCTGGTACGGACGGTCCTTCCCCTCATCGAGAAGAAGTACAACGTCTCCACCGACCGTACGGGGCGGGCCTACGCCGGGTTCTCCTACGGCGGCATGACCGGCGCCCACGTCATCCGGGGCTACCCGACCACGTTCGGGTACTTCGGACACTTCTCCGGCAACCCCTCGCTGACCACCCAGGACTACGACGACGTCGCCGCCGCGGTAGGCGACGACGACCTCTTCGTCTTCCTCGGCAACGGGGTCTTCGAGGGCAGCCTCGACGTCCAGAACGCCATCGCGGACAACTTCCGGGCCCGCGGGTACGCCGCCGAGACGGCCCAGGTTCCCGGCGCACACGACGGGATGACGGCCAGCCAGCTCTTCACGATCTTCGCCCGGGACCACCTGTGGTCGGCCGGCACCGGCGCGGTCGGTACGGCGAAGACCGTGGTGAAGGCGAAGGCCGCCCCCGCCTCGGTCGTCCGGGGCGGCACCTTCACGCTCGACGTCGAGGTGCGGGCGCAGTCCCGGCACAAGAAGTCCCCGACGGTGACCGGCGAGGTCGTGGTCACCTTCGGCGGCACCACCCAGGCGGTGGCGTTGGCCGGCGGCCGGGCCGTGGTCACGCTGCCGACCGCCGGACTGTCGGCGGGGACGTACCCGGTCCACGTCGCCTACTCCGGTGACCCGACCTACGCGCCCGCCGCCGCGCTCCACCAGCGGCTGCGGGTCCGATAAGCAGGGGGCGGTGGTGGACCGGCGACCCCGGTCGCCGACCCACCACCGCCATCGGTTCCGCCAGGGGCCGCCGTCACCCGGGACTGCTCGCCACCTCGGCCGGCAGCCGGACGGTGAACACGCTGCCCTCGCCGAGCACGCTCTGCACCGTCAGCGTGCCACCGTGCGCGCTGACCAGGTGCTGGGTGATCGCCAGCCCCAGGCCGCTGCCGCCGGTGGCCCGGTTACGTGACCCGTCCGCCCGCCAGAACCGCTCGAAGATCTTCGGCAGGTTCTCCGGCGCGATGCCCACCCCGGTGTCCCGTACCGTGATCGTGGTGTCGCGGGCGGCGACGGTGACCGAGCCGCCGGGCGGGGTGTGGCGGATCGCGTTGGAGACCAGGTTGCCGACGATCTGACGCAACCGCACCGCGTCGACCGGCAGCACCGGATCGTCGTCGATCCGCGTGCTCAGCTCCACACCGGCCGCCTGGGCGGTGCCCCGGTGGCTCTCCACCACCTGGGTGAGCACGTCCCCGACGTAGGTCGGCTCGGGGTGGATGCGCAGCGTGCCGGCGTCCGCCGCCGCCAGGTCGGCCAGGTCGTCGATGATGTGCTGGAGCAGCACCGCCTCCTCGTGCAGCAGGCCGAGCAGTTGGGCGTCGGTCGGTGCGAGGTCGTCCTGGGCCGCCTCCAGCCAGCTGCGGATGTTGGTCAACGGGGTACGCAGCTCGTGCGCCACGTCGCTGACCATCGCCCGCCGCTGGGCCTCCGCCCGGTCCCGGCGCTGGATCGAGTCGTTGAGGGCGCGGGCCAGCCGGCCGATCTCGTCCGGGGCGGTCACCGGAGCGGGCCGCTGCCCGTCGACGGCCTCGGTGAGCACCCGCAGCGGACGGACCAACCGGCGGCCCACCAGCACCGTCACGACGATGGTGGCGACCAGTACCGCACCGGTCACCGCCACGACGCGGGCGGTGTTCTCGCCGGACAGGGTGAACGTGGTCTGGTCGGTGCCGCTGTCCGGGGCGGTGATGAACAGCAGCACGGCCGGGGCCACGTACGGCTGCAGCAGGGTCCGCCGGGACTTCTCCACACAGCCGTCGAGCCGGGCCGGGCCGGTCGTCCTCACCTCGGTCCCCAGCGCCTCCTGCGGGATGGGTCGTTGGCTCCGTTCGCCGTCGACCACGGCGACCACGTACGCCGAGAAGTCGGGCAGCACCTCCAGCTGGTGGCGTTTCTCGTCCAGGTCGAGGCAGCGGGCCGCCAGCCGGCCCAGCGAGCGCAGCGTCTTCGCCTCGGAACGGGTGGCCGTCGCCAGCGGATCCGGACCACAGGCACCCGCCGCCACACCCAGGCCCGGCGTGGCCAGGACCACCTCGGGCCGGCCGTTGGGCTGCTCCTCGATGCGCGCGTCGAACCCGGACTGCCGGAGGCAGGCCAGTTGCTTCTCGGCGCGCTCACGCAGTTCGACGCGATCGGCGGGGGTGAGCCGGAACGGGCCGACCGCCCGACGGTCGATGCGGTCGGTGCCGCCGGTCAGACCGAGGTCCAGGTTCAGCGGATCCACCACGGCGGCCGGCCGGGCGGTACGCAGCGACGGGCCGGGCATCGTGTCCACGATGACCGTCCGGTCCTCGGTCGTCAGGGTGATCCGGCGGTCCAGCTCGGCGGCCCGTCGTTCGAGCACGGGACGTACGCCGGACCAGTCCGGGTGACCGGCGGCGTAGTCGACCAGCAGGTCGTACACGCTGGTGTTCTCGGCGAGCGAGCGGCCCTGCTCCTGGCTGATCGCCCGGGTGGCGGTCCGGGTGGCCAGCCAGGCGGTAGCGGCGATCGCGGCGATCGCGATCAGCACCGAGGTGACCAGCAGCCGGGTCACCAGGCTGTGCCGGATCGGCACCCGCCGCCCGCTCACCGCGGCGGCGCCGCGACGGTGCTCAGCTTGTAGCCCACCCCGAAGACGGTGACCAGCCAGGCCGGGCGCTGTGGATCGCGTTCGATCTTGCGGCGCAGGTTCATCAGGTGTACGTCGATGGTCCGCTCGGTGGAGTTGCGGTCGATGCCGTGGGTGTGGTGCAACAACTGCGCCCGGCTGAATACCCGGTTCGGCTGCTCCGCCATCGCCGCCAGGATGGCGAACTCGCCACGCGTGCAGGCCACCCGGACACCGTCCACTGTCACCTGGTGCGCGGCGGTGTCGATTTCGATCGGGCCGATCCGGCGCGGACCGGTCCCGGCCACCACCGGCGCGCCCCGGCCCGCCCGCCGCAACAGGGTACGGACCCGGGCCATCAGCTCCCGCGGGCTGTACGGCTTGGTCAGGTAGTCGTCGGCACCGATCTCCAGGCCGGTCAGCAGGTCGTCCTCGGTGGTGCGGGCGGTCAACATCAGCACCAGCACGTCGGACTCCCGGCGCAGGGCCTGGCACACCCGCAGGCCGTTCAGCACCGGCATCATCACGTCCAGCACCAGCAGGTCGGGGCGGGTCCGGCGGGCCGTGTCCAGCGCCGCCCGGCCGTCGTGCACCACCGTGACACCGTGACCCTCTGCGGTCAGGTACCGGCGTACCACCTCGGCCTGGCGGGGATCGTCGTCGGCGACCAGAACCTGTGCGCACATGGCGGCGATGATAGGTGCCGATTCCCGCCGGTGGGGCTTCGGCCGCCATACCTGACAGGTTCCTAACGACCGCTGGACACCCTCGTCGGCATGCATCCGTTGCCTGACGCCCCGACCGAGTTCATTCCACGGGTGGCCGATCCGCCCCACCGCCGGCGCGGCGTGCGGTGGCTCGTCGTGGGGCTCGTGGTGGCGGGACTGGCGGTCGGGTCCGGGATCGCGGTGACCCGGCACCGGGCCGCCGCCGAGCCGAAGCCGGAGCGCACGACCGCCGCCGCGACCGCACCGATCGAGCGCCGTGACCTCTCCACCACCAGGACGCTGCCCGGCACCATCGGGTTCGGCGCGACCCGCCCGTTGGCCGGGCACCTGGCGGCGACGGTGACCTGGCTGCCGGAGGCCGGCGTCACCATCAAGCGGGGCGGGCAGCTGTTCCGGGCCGACGACCGGCCGGTGGTGCTCTTCTACGGCAGCATGCCGTTGTACCGGGACATCGCCGGGGCGAACCTGGTCGGCCGGGACGTGCGGATCGTCGCGGAGAACCTCGCCGCGCTCGGCTACGCCACCGGCCGGCAGCCCGCGTCCGGCGAGCGGGTGCCCTCACCCGCGCCCACCGGCAACGCCACCACCGGTCCCGAGACCGGACCCCGCCGGGTACGCGACGGCGAGGGCGTGCTCACCGCGGCCCTGACCGCGGCGATCAAACGGTGGCAGGAGGATCTCGGCGTACCGGCGACCGGCACCATCCCGGTAGGACACGTCGAGGTCGCCAGCGGGGCGGTCCGGGTCGACTCGGTCACCGGGCAACCCGGTTCCCCGGCGAACGCGCCCCTGCTCGCGGTGACCGCCGTCCGCAAGGTGGTCACGGTCGGCGCCGAACTCGCAGACGCCGCCACGGTCAAGCGGGGGGACCGGGTCCGGGTCGGCCTGCCCGACGACCGTACGGTCCCCGGCCGGGTCCTCTCCGTCGGGCGTGCTCTCGCCGCGGCCGACAACGGCCCCGTCACCGGCCCACAACTGTTGACCGTGACGGTCGCCGTCGACAAGCCGCAGACCATCGCCGACCTCGACTCCGGTGAGGTGCGGGTGCACTTCGCCGGGCGTACCGCCACCGACGTGCTGGTCGCGCCGGTCGAGGCGTTGGTGGCACTGCGCGAGGGAGGCTACGCGGTGCAGACGCCCGGCGGGCTGGTGGCGGTGCGCACCGGCATGTTCGCCGACGGCTGGGTCGAGATCACCGGCGACGGGCTGACCGAGGGCACCGAACTGGTGGTACCCGAATGAGCGGGCGACCCGTGCTCTCGGTGCGCGACGCGTCGATGGTCTATCCGGGCGGGGTCACCGCGTTGGCCGGGGTGAGCCTGGACGTCACCGCCGGGGAACTGGTGGCCATCGTCGGACCGTCCGGTTCGGGCAAGTCGACCCTGCTCAACATCATCGGCACGTTGGACCGCCCCACCTCGGGCACCGTCCACATCGCCGGCCGGGACGTCGCGACGCTTGCCGACCGGCGACTGTCCGCCCTGCGGGCCCGGGAGATCGGCTTCGTCTTCCAGCAGTTCCACCTCTCCGACGGCCTGAGCGCGGCCGACAACGTCGCCACCGGTCTGCTCTACGCCGGGGTGCCGCGTCGGCAGCGGCGGGAGCACGCGGTGCGTGCCCTGGCCCGGGTCGGCCTGGCGCACCGCACCGGGCACCGTCCACCGCAGTTGTCCGGCGGCGAGAAGCAGCGCGTCGCGATCGCCCGCGCCCTGGCCAACCGCCCCTCGCTGGTCCTGGCCGACGAACCGACAGGCGCGCTGGACACCGCCACCGGGCAGTCCGTGCTGCGGCTGCTGCGGCGGCTCAACGAGGAGGGCACCACCATCGTGCTGATCACCCACGACCGCGACATCGCCGCGGCCCTGCCCCGGCGGATCGAGATCCGCGACGGACGGCTGGTCCGCGACGACACCGGGCCGGCAACCCGGCCGTCGGCACCCGCCGGTCCGGTGGCCCGGTGACGGACTCACGCCGGTCCGGTGGCCCGGTGACGGACTCACGCCGGTCCGGTGGCCCGGTGACCGGGCGGTTCGACGGGGCGCCACGGCCGGTCCGGTTGGGCGTGGCGGACCTGCTCGCACTCGGCTCGACGGGCCTGCGGACCCGTCCGCTGCGGGCGGCGCTGTCGGCGCTGGGCATCGCGATCGGCATCGCCACGATGATCGTGGTGACCGGCATCCCGGCGTCCAGTCAGGCCGCGCTGCTGACGCAGCTGACCGCGCTCGGCACCAACACCCTCCAGGCGACGGCCGTGGAGCGCGACCCGCCGGCCCGGCTGCCGGAGTCGGCGGTGGGGATGGTCCAGCGCATCGGTCCGGTCACCGCGGTCAGCGCGGTCGGCAACACCCACACCCTGGTACGCCGCAACGACCAGCTGGACGCCCTGGACGGCTCCGGCCTCACCGTGCTCGCCAGCCGCCTGGACCTGCTGCCCACCATCAACGCCCGGATCCGGACCGGCAGGTGGCTGACCCCGGCCACGGCGAACTTCCCCACCGTCGTGCTCGGCTCGGTCGCCGCCGGACGGCTCGGCATCGTCGACCTGCCCACCGGCCAGCCCGCGCCGCAGGTGATCATCGCCGACCGGCGGTTCACCGTGATCGGGGTGCTGGCCGAGACCCCGCTGTCACCGGACATCGACCGGTCGGTGCTGGTCGGGTGGGAGGCGGCCCGCAGCGAGCTGCGCTTCGACGGTCATCCGACGGTGATCTACGTCCGCTGCGAGGAGTCACAGTTGGAGGTGGTCCGGGGTGTGCTGGCCGAGACGATCTCACCGGAGAGACCGGGCCAGGTGGTGGTGAGCCGGCCCTCGGACGCGTTGGCCGCCAAGCGGGCGACCGAGGGCAGCTTCTCCGTGCTCTTCCTGGCCCTGGCCGGGGTCGCGCTGCTCGTCGGCGGGATCGGGGTGGCCAACACGATGGTCGTCTCGGTCCTGGAGCGACGCGCCGAGATCGGCCTGCGACGGGCCCTCGGGGCGACCCGGGGGCAGATCCGGGGGCAGTTCCTGACCGAGTCGGTGGTGCTCGCGGTGCTCGGCGGCCTGGTCGGCACGACGCTGGGACTGCTCGTCACCGTCGGGTACGCCAGCTGGCAGGGGTGGCCGCTGGTGGTGCCGGGCGAGTCGGCGGTCGTCGGCGTCGGCGGGGCCGTCGTGATCGGCGTGCTCGCCGGCGTCTACCCGTGTGTACGCGCGGCCCGGCTGCCCCCGACGCAGGCCCTCGCCGCCGGCTGAGCAGCCGGACGGACGAAGAAGCGCGGCGGCCGGGGAATCCGGCCGCCGCGCCTGCTGTCAGTCGCCGGGTCACTTGAACTCGGCGGCCACCTTCCGCTCGCACTCCGGCGCGAGGTCCAGGCCCATGCTGATCGAACGGGAGTCGTTCTGGTCACCGCCGAAGGCCAGGGAGATGCCGTCCTCGTCGACCTCCACGTACCTGACGCCCTGGGCCTTCAGGCACTTCATCACGTCGAGCGCGAAGTCCCGGGCCTCCGGGTTGGCCGGGTCCTTCTCCCACGGCGGCAGCGGATAGAACTGCGGCTCGCAGACCCGGTTGGCCGCCTCGAACGTCTCCATCTCGGCCTCGCTGGTCGGCCTTGGCGCGCTGCCGTTCTTGCCAGGGATGCCCTGCTCGGCCATGCACGCGTTGTACGGCCCGAGCATCGCCAGGAACTCCTCCGACGTGGTGTCGAGCCGCTGGCGCGGACGTTCCTTCTTCGGCTCCGCGGAGCCGGTGCGTTCCGGTTCCGCGGTGGCCAACGTGGCCACCTGCGGCGCGTCGTCCTTCGCTGGCGGCCTGGCGTCCGCGCTCCCGCAGGCCGACAACGCGACCAACGCGACGGCAGCTACCAACAGCACCCGACTCCTGCGCATGGCATCGCCCTTCGTCTCCGGTCGGCCCGGGACGCTCCCGGTCCGTTCCGGCCCACCTCCCGGCGGACTGGAGCCAGCCTGTCGGGCCCACGTGAGGAAGATGTCAGGTTCGCCGACCGGCATCGACCCGGACAGCGCGGCGCGCGGATGCCGGCGTCACCGCTGCGGTGACGCCGGCACCGTCCGTGCTGGTTACGGGGTGACCACCCGGCCGCCGAAGGTCACCACGAGGCGACCGTCGGAGGCGAAGGACCAACCCAGGGCTCCGGTGTACGCGGAGCACCGGGAGCCGTTGGAACCGGACCAGAACTGGTTGGAGCTGTCGGCGTTGCCGATGATCCGGTCGTTCGAGCCGCTGTCGCAGGAGGTGTTGTTCCGGAACACCGAGGAGCCACCGTCGAAGTTGAAGTTGCGCTCGGTGTTGCCGATGTTGGCGTTGTTCGACACCGTCATCGTGCCCGGGTTGCGGTTGTAGGTGAACCCGTGCTTGCCGTTGTCGTAGGCGATGTTGCCCCGGATGGTGTGGTTCACCGCGATGTCCTCGCCGCCGAGCTTGAAGCCGTTGCGGTCACCGTTGCCGGCCTGACCGCCGTTGCTCAGCGTGCCGTTGCCGTACGCCAGGGAGGACTCGATGGTGATCGCGCCGATCGCCCCGGTGTCGCTCTTGGTGTAGAGGTCGTACCCGTCGTCGATGTTGTTGTGCGAGACGGTGTAGCGGAAGACGTTGCCCGGGCCGACGGTCAGCTTCGGGGCGAAGCCGTCGGCGTCCTCACCGTCGGAGTCGACGTTGTCGTGCGACTCCGTGCTGACCACGAGGTTGTTCGACGGCCACTGGTCCCGGGGTGCGTTGGCGATCAGCCGGGAGAGCTGCAGCCCGGAGTCCCGGTTGTGCCGGGTCACCACGCGCTCGATGATGTTGTTGTTGCCGGCGAGCAGGATGCCGTTGTCCCCGGCCCGTTCGACGACGATGCCCCGGACGTGCCAGTACGACCCGCCGATGGCGAGTCCCCGGTTGGCCGGGTCCTCGCTCTGCGCCGAGAAGTTCAGGACCGGGGTCTCGCCGGCGTACGCGAAGATGTTCTTGCGGCCGCTCGACGTGCCGTTGTTGCCCTGCCCGATGGTGATGGTCTGCGAGTAGCGGTAGGTGCCACCGCGCAGGAAGATCGTGCCGCCGGGGGCGATCCGGGTGATCGCGGAGGTGAGCGTGGTCGGGTTCGCAAGCGTGCCGGCCGCGCCGTCGGTGCCGGTCGGTGCCACGTACAGGGTGCCGCTCGACGGGGGTGGGGTCGACGGCGGAGGCGTGCCCGGCGGGGTGGTGGGTGGGGTCGTCGGCGGCGGGGTGGTCGGCGGGGTGGTGGTGCCGGCGGCGTACGTCTCGAACTCGGCGATCCGCGGCGTGCCGCTCGCCCCGGTGATCTCGAAGTTGATCTTCCGGAGCGAGGTGGCGGTGAAGGATACCGCTCCGGCCCCGGTACCGCTGGCCAGGACCGCGCCGTTGTCGTTGTTGACCAGCCGCCAGGAGCCGATGACCCCGACGGCGCCGGCCGCTTCCCTGATGTTGACCGAGGCCACCGTGGTGGCCGCACCCCACTTGATCGAGATCCGGCCGGTCGAACCGGACGGCGACCACCAGGTGCCCATGTTCCCGTCGAGCACGTTGCCGTAGCTGGTGCCGCTGGCCTTGCTGGAGCCGTCGGAGCCAGCCCCGAGGCTGAGGTTCGTCGCGTTGGCGTTTACCGACGTGCCGGCGGGGCCGTCCGCCGCACCCGACGCCTGGGTCACCGGCAGCGCCGCAGCCACCACGGCTGCGGCGACCACGGCGGTACCGCCGGCAAGAAGCCGGTGTCGCACGGAAGTTCTCACGGTGGGACTCCTCGCAAGTGAGCAGGTGGCTACGTCTTCGCGCCCTCAGCCTGGCCATAGAGCGAAACATCGATGTAACACCACCGTAGGAAAGCGCTTGCCACCCACGCAAGGGCAGAGACGTGCAGGTTTGTTGCAGGATCGGGACCGCAGCTACCCGCGCGCGGCGGCGCGGCGCCCGCCGATCTCCCGGACGGCGAACCACGCCAGTGGCACCAGGGCGCTCGCCGCCAGGATGGCCGCCGGCAGCAGCCATCCGACGCCGCCCACGCCCGTGGCGACGAAGCCGGTCACGAAGGCGAGCACGGCGGCGGCAACCGCGTAGGCCCGGCCGGAGCCACCCCCGAAGCTCCGCTCCCGGCGCAGGCGCCACACCCCGTAGAGCTGCACCACCATCAGCACGAACGCCGGCGGCAACAGCGTGGAGACCAGCATGACCCCCGGCGGCCAGGGGTCGCGCACGTACTGGTCCTCGACGGTCACGAGGTGCCCGCGCCACGTACCCACCCGCACGGTCTGCCCCTCTTCGACGGTGAGGTAGGCAGCCCGGTCCCGCAGCACGGAGGTCCGCTCACCGCCGCCGGGCAGCCGGTACCGGACCTCCTGCACGCTGCCGCCGCCGTACCCGTCGTCGAGGCTGCGGTAGCCGACCGCCACGGCCTCGGCCTGCTGCACCACCAGGGTGCCCGCCCGGTGGGCCCCGGACGCGCCCAGCTCCACGTAGCCACGGTGGCCGAGATAGGCCAGGAGGACGAGAGCGACCACACCGGAGGCCACCGCCAACCAGAGACGGTCGCGGGCCTCCTGCCGGCCGACCGGCGGTACACCACCACGCCTGCGCTCGGGGGTCATGTCCACCATGCTAACGAAGCACGGCAACAGCAACGACCCAGTCGATCACCGAACGTGATCACGGTTGGTCGATGGTCGCCGATGGGGCCCGGCACCGGTGGCACCGGGCCCGTCCGCTGCCCCGTCTCCTCCCGTTATCCGGTACGCCCACCCGAACCGCGGTCCCGCAGCCCCCGCAGCACCGCCGTGACCACCGCGGCGAAGGTCGGATCGGCGAGGAAGGCGTCCATCGTGATCCGGGTACCGAAGCTGTCCCGCACCGCCTGGCACAGGGCGAGCGCACCGATGGAGGTGCCACCCGCGTCGAAGAAGTCCTGCGCCCCGGGGCTGTCCGCCGGCGCCCGACCGAGGGCCCGCCACCAGAGCACCGCGAGCCGGTCGTTGAGCGGCGACGGGGGAACGGTGGCGCCGCCCTGCGCCGAGGCCAGCCGGGCCAGCGCCACCCGGTCCACCTTGCCGTTCGAGGTCAACGGCAGACTGTCCACGGTGATCGCGCGGTTCGGCAGGAACCGGGCGGGCAGCCGGTCGCGCAGGAAGTCCCGCAACTCGGCCACGCCCATCGTGGCCCCGGCGGCGACCACCAGGTAGGCGATCAGGTCCTGGTCCCCGGCGGGCGTGCGGTACAGGTCGACCACGGCGTTGCGCACGTCCGGGTGCAGCCGCAACGCGACCTCGATCTCGCCCGGCTCGATCCGGTTCCCGTGCAACTTGATCTGACGGTCCACCCGGCCGAGGAAGTCGAGGTTGCCGTCCGGCAGCCAGCGCACCAGGTCACCGGTGCGGTACACCCGGGAGCCGGGCGGGCCGTGCGGATCCGGCTGGAACCGCTCCGCGGTCAGCGCCGGCCGGTGCAGGTAGCCGCGCACCACCCCGTCGCCGCCCATCCGCAGCTCACCGGGGACCCCGTCCGGGGTCAGGTCGCCGAACTCGTCGGTGACGTAGGCGGTGAGGTTGGTGAGCGGCCGGCCGATCGGTGGTCGGCCGGGCGGCGCCGGGTACGGGAAGCGGTACTCCGTCGAGGTCACCGTCACCTCGGTCGGGCCGTAGATGTTGTGCACCTCCCGCTCCGGGGTCCGCCAGCGCGGGGCGAGGTCACCGGGCATCTCCTCGCCGCCGACGTTGAGCATCCGCAGGTCTTCGAAGCCGTCGAGATCGAGCAGCTGCGGGATGACCGGTGGCAGGTCGGCTGCGGTGATCCGCTCGGTGCGCAGCACCACGGCGAGTTCCCTCGGGTCGTACAACGCGGCCCGTGGGGCGTGCACCAGCGTCGCGCCGTTGGCCAGGGTGGCGAAGATGTCGAAGACGCTCACGTCGAAGCAGGGGTTGGCGAACTGCAGGATCCGGTCCCCCGGCCCGATCGGGAACCGGTCGCGGCAGTGCAACACGTAGTTGACCGCCGAGCCGTGCTGCACCAGCGTGCCCTTCGGCCGCCCGGTGGAGCCCGACGTGTAGATCACGTACGCGAGCCGGTGCCCGTCGATCGCAGGGGTCCGGCCCGGCTCCGGCGCGGTGCCCTCCGCTGCGGTGTCCTCCGGCGCGCGGCCCTCCGGTGCGGTGGCCGGCGGTGCGCCGCCCGGGTCGGCGGGGTCGACGATGACGGTACGGACGCCGGCCGGCAGCCGCGCGGCGAGCGTCGCCGTGGTCACCACCAGCCCGCACCGGGCGTCGCCGATCTGGTAGCCGAGCCGCTCGACGGGATGGTCGGGGTCCAGCGGCATGTAGGCACCGCCGGCCCGCAGGATCCCGAGCATGGTCACCGGCAGCGCCGGCCCCCGCTCGAACAGCACCCCGACGATCTCCTCCGGCGCGATCCGCAGCTCGGTCAGGGCCGCTGCCACCCGCTCGGAGCGGGCCCGCAGCTCGCCGTAGGTGTAGCCCCGGCCGTCGAAGCGCAGTGCGGTCGCCCCGGGAGTGCCCGCCGACCATTCGTCCACCAGCTCGACGAGGTTCCGGGACCGCCGGTCGTCGCCGGTGGACACCGGGCCACGACCCGTCTCGACCAGTCCGCGCACCTCCTCGGGGTACAGCAGCGTCGCCGATCCGACCGCGGCCTCCGGGTCGGCGACGGCCTGGCCGAGCAGGTGCAGCAGGTGGCCGCCGACCGCCCGTACCTGCTCGGCGGCGAAGAGCGCGGGTTGGTACGCCAGGCGTACCCGCAGGCCGTCGGGGCCACCGGTGAACGCCCACACGGCCAGGTCCAGCCGGCCCAGAGCCGGGGTGACCAGAGCCGCGCCGGCTGCTTCCACCAGCGCGACAGTGGTCTGGAACAGCGGATGGCGGCCCGGCTCCCGGGCGGGTGCGGCGGCCCGTACGACGTCGGTGAACCCGGTCCGGTCGAGGCTCGCCCGGGCCAGGCCGGCGGCGGCGTGCGCGGTCAACGCGCGCCAGCTCAGGCCGGTCACCGGCAGGTGCAGGACGGCCGGGGTGGCGACGACGGAGGTGTCGATGCTGGAGGTGGCGTGGGTGGAGGTGCCGTCGGCCGGCGGCCGGCGCAGGGTACCGAGCACCGCGGACCGGCCACCGCCGCCGTACCGGCTGAGCAGGACACTCCACGCGGCAGCCAGCACGGCGAGCAGTTCGTCACCCGACCTGGCGGTCAGGGTGGCCGCGAGGGTCGGGGGGAGGTCGACATCATGGGTCGCGGCGGTCCATGTCGCCGGTCCCGTGCGGTCCGCGCCGGTCCACAGGCCGGTCGTCCCGCCGGCCGGCGGCGGTGTCGGATCGACCACCGCCGCGTCGGACGCGCCCGGACCGGCGCTTTCCGGGTCGCTCCCCGCCGGTCCGGCCCCGGCCGGATCGGGAACGGCCGGATCGATGTCGGCCGGATCGGTGCCGGCCGGGTCGATGTCGGCCGGGTCGTCGGTGGGGGTCCGGGCCGGATCGGGTCGGTCGGCGGGGGGCTGGCCGGCGGCGGTGGCGATCGCGGTGAGCAGGGCCGGCGCGGTCCACTCGTCAACCGCGATCCGGTGCCCGACCAGGAGCAGCTCGTCGGGACCGTCGGTACGGCGCAGCAACGCCACCCGGACCGGGCAGTCGGTCGCCAGCTCGAACCGCCGCTCGACCAGCTCGGCCGACTCGGTCTCGGTGGGATCGGTCAGCACGGCCGGGCCGGCGGGGACGGCATTCGGCTCGGACCACCGGATCGGGCCCTCGGCGCCGTCGGCCCAGCGGTGGCGCCAGAGGTCGTGCTCGGCGGCGACGGCACGCAGCGCCACGTCGAGACGGGCCGGTTCGACCGGGGTGTCCAGGGCGGTCCGGGCCACCACGTGTACGGCTCCGGCCCGGTCCGACCACCGGTGGGCCAGCCACCAGGGCTCCTCGGCCGGTGCCAACGGTACGGTCCGGTGTGCCGTCGGCGCGGCGGTGGCTGCCCGGCCGGCACCAGCCCGGCCAGCGGCGTAGGCCCGCCGGTCGATCCGCGCAATTCTCTCCACCACTCACCGAGACTCCCCCCGCGCGGGTGACCGAGGCAGTCGGGTATCCACCTGACTGCCCTGGCAGGGGGGTCGTTGCGAGCCTGGGACCAGTCCACATCCGTCGGCGATCCGGCGATCTTGCGGGCAGGCCGCCGACGGCGTGCGTGTCCGCCGGCAAAGGCGAGGTACGGCATGAGCAAGTCGACCATCGAGGGCAGCGAACAGCGGCACACAGCGATTGCTCGCCTCACTCTCTCCAGCGCTGAGCGCGAGGAGCTGACCGGCCTCGTCGACGAGGCGCTGACCGGACCGCAGGCGCTGCCCGTCGAACACCAGCTCGGTCGGCTCGCCGTGCTGGCCCACCGGCTGCCGGAGCGGGTCCGGGAGACGCTCACCGAGTTCCGGCTCACCGGCCGGCCGTACGGCGGTCTGGTGCTGGCCGGCCTGCCGCTCGACGAGTCGGCCCTCGGCCCCACCCCGGCCAGCTACAGCGAGGTCACCGACCGGCCGGAGCTGCACCGGGCGACCGCCCTGCTGGCGCTGCTCGCGTCGCTGCTCGGTGACCCGTTCTCGTTCCTCAGCCAGCAGAAGGGTCAGCTCTTCCTGGACGTGTTCCCGGTGACGCAGCACGAGAACGACCAGCTCGGTTCCAGCTCGGCGGTGGAGCTGGACTGGCACAACGAGGACGCCTTCCACGAGGACCGGGCGGACTGGATCATGCTGCTCTGCCTGCGCAACCACGATCTGGTGCCGACCACCTTCGCCACCACCGAGGCGCTGCCGTTGGACGCCGAGACGGTACGGACGCTCTTCGCCAGGCGCTTCGTCATCCTGCCCGACGAGTCGCACACCGCCTCGTTCAACCAGGCCACGACCGGGGTCACCGACGACGCGATGCAACAGCTGGCCTTCGACCTGATCGCCGACCTGAACACCGGCAAGCACCAGATCCCGATCCTGACCGGCGACCCGCAGGCCCCGATGATCCGGATCGACCCGGCCTTCATGCAGCGCGACCTGGGTGACGAGGAGGCGGAGCGGGCCCAGCAGGTCCTCATCGACACGTTCGCCCGGCGGATGACCGACGTGCCGCTGACCACCGGGGAACTGCTGGTCGTGGACAACAAGCGGGCGGTGCACGGCCGACGGCCCTTCAAGGCCCGCTACGACGGCACCGACCGCTGGCTGCGCCGTACCAACATCACCGCCGACCTACGGCGCACGGAGGGTCGACGCGGTGGCAGCCACGGCCGCGCCGTGGTCTGACCCGCTGCGGCCGGTCCGACGCGGGCCCAGGCCGGCTCGGTGCCGGTCCGGACCGGTCGGTGCCGGTCCGGCTGGGTGCGGTCAGTCGGCGACGGTGTGACCGGCGTCGTGCAGGGCGGTCAGCGCGTCGGCGCGCCGATCCTCCGGCACCAGCACGAGGTCGGCGTGGTGGGTGGACGCGACGAAGACCGGCACCCCGGCCTGCGCCAACGGCACGAGCAGTGCGGAGAGCATGCCGGGCAGGTCCACCGGATGGGCCTGGTCACCGGTGTAGAGGGCGATCCAGGTGCCCTCGGCGGGCTTCTCACCGGCGGCCACCGGCCGGATCACGGTGAGCCCTTCGGGGGCCCTGACCAGGGCGATCCACTCAGCCGGGGGTACGGAACCGTCGGCAGCCAGCTCCATCGTGCATCGGCCGGGCAGCACCCGCAGTCGCTGGCTGGTGTCGGAGGTTGGCACGCTTGTACCCTACCGGCCCATCGCCGGCGCTCCGCCGCGAGCGTCGGCCACCTCGATCGACAGGAGTCCCGTGCCCGCCGTCATCCGTCACGTCACCATCGACTGCCGTGAGCCGTACGCCCTGGCCCAGTTCTGGAGTGTGGTCACCGGTTTCCCGCTCGACACCGAGGACGAGCCCGGCGACGACGAGTGCGCGGTGGTCCCGCCGGACGGGGGATCACCGGTGCTGCTCTTCGTGCAGGTGCCGGAGGCCAAGGCGGGCAAGAACCGGGTACACCTCGACATCGCGCCCCGCTCCGGCACCCGTGACGAGGAGGTCGAGCGGTTGCTCGGGGCCGGGGCCAGCCTGGTCGACGACCGGCGCAAGCCCGACGGCAAGGGCTGGGTGGTGCTGGCCGACCCCGAGGGCAACGAGTTCTGCGTCGAGCGCGGCGAGGCCGAACGAGCGAACGACAAGCCGTCCGGCACCTGACGGACCTCGGCCGGCACGCCGGTGCGTCGTCAACGCGCCGTCAGGCGCCTGACGGACCGTCGGCGAGCATCGCGCGTACCTCCTCCTCGGAGAGCCGGCCGACGGAGAGCGCCAGTTCGGCCGCGGCGGTGACGTCGACGGCCGCGGCCCGCCCGGCCTCGACCAGGAACTCGGCCTGCGCCGCCACGGTCGGCAGCTCGAAGAGGGTACGCACGGGCAGCTCGACCGCGAGGGTGTCGCCGGTGAGCGCGGCGATCCGCATGGCGGCGACGGAGTGCCCGCCGAGCGCGAAGAAGTCGTCGTGCACGCCGACCGGGCCGACCTGCAGGACCGAGCCCCAGATCTCGGCGAGCACCGTCTCGACCGGATCGCGCGGCTCGATGTGCCGGTCCGGGGTCACCCGCTCGGTGCCGGTCGGGTCGGACCGGCCGGTGCCGAGCAGTTCGATGCTGTCGTCGACGGCCTGGCGGGCGGCGAGTCCGGAGCGCCACAGCCGGGTCCCGGACGGTGTCGCCGGGTCCACCCCCGCGTAGGGGTGGTCGACCAGGTCGTCCGGACCACCGGGGCGTCCCGCGAACGCGTCGGGCCCGGCCGCCAGCAGGAGTTCGCCGGGGGTACCCGGGGCGACCAGCCGGCCGTCCGGATCGACGATCGCCGCCCGGCCACCGGGCAGCAGCCGGGCGGCGATCCGCGACCCACGCCACGGACCGAGCACCAGCGTGGGGCCGCCCGCCACGACCCCACCGAGCAGGGCGACCGTGGCCAGGCCGGGTGCCCTGGCCGCGAACCAGCCGGCCACCGCCTCGGACAGTGGACCGTCGACGACCAGCCGGCGCAGCGCGGGCAGCGGGCCGGTCTCCGGCAGCGCGGCGAGGCGGGCCAGCTCCGCCGCCGGCCCGGCCAGCACGGTGACCTGCTCGGCAAGCGCCAGCCGGGCCCACTGCGCGGCGTCGGCCACCCGCTCGACCGACGGCTCGACGGAGCCGGCGCCAGCCGACAGTACGACGGAGCCGGCGCCAGCCGACAGTACGACGGAGCCGGCGCCAGCCGACAGTACGACGGAGCCGGCGCCAGCCGGCGGTACGACGGAGCCGGCGCCAGCCGGCGGTACGACGGAAGTGGCACCAGCCGCGCGGACGTGCCAGGACCAGGCGGCGGACGCCGGGCTGTCCGGATCGGACAGGTCCAGCACCCGGTCGTCGGGCCGGAGTGCGGCGTGCTCGGCCAGCACGCCGACCCAGCGGCGCAGCGCGGCCGGGGACAGGGCGGCCACCGCCGGGTCCGCAGAGTCACCGGCATCCGGGGAGCCGGCCAGGTCCGGAAAACCGTCGGCGGCCGGGCTGTCGGCCGGGGCGGCCGGTGCCGGGGTCGGGCCACCGGCGGTCAGCGCCCGGCGCAAGTCGGTCGGGTCGAGCGGGGCGAGCTGCGACAGTGGCCGGTCCCCGTCGGTCGTGGCGTCCTGCAGCAGCGCCACGAACCGGTCCCACAGCCGCTGCACGGTCGCCGAGTCGAACAGGTCGGTGGCGTACTCGCAGAAGCCCTCGATCCGCTCCCCCGCGGCCCAGAGCTGGATGTCCAGGTCGAACTGGGCCACCCCCCGGGCGACCAGGCCCGCCTCCGCGGTCAGCCCGGCCAGTTCCGGCTGCGGCATCGGGGCGTTCTGCACCCCGAACATGAGCTGGCTCAGCGGCTGGTGCCGCAGGTCACGCGGGCGTGGCCCCTGCTCGACGATGCGGTCGAAGGGCAGGTCCTGGTGCTCGAAGGCACCCAGCACGGCCGTCCTGGTCCGGTCGGCCAGCTCCGTGAACGACGGTTCGCCGGCCACCGACACCCGGATCGGCAGGACGTTGAGGAAGCAGCCGATCAGGTCCTCCACCTCGGGGGTACGGGTGGCGACGCTGGTCGTGACGAGCACGTCGGTGCGGCCGGTGGACCGGGCGACGACGGCCTGGAAGGCGGCGAGCATGACCACGAACGGGGTGCTGCGCAGCCGACGGCTGGTCGCGGTCACCGCCGCCACCAGCTCGGGCGGGAGCGCGACCGGCAGGGTGGCCCCGGCGAACGAGGGCACGGCCGGCCGGTCCCGGTCGCCGGTCAGCTCCAGCGTCGGCGCCGCCCCGGCCAGCGTCTCCCGCCAGTACGTCTCCAGCTCCGCCACCTCCGGGCCGGCCAACCGGTCGTGCTGCCACACCGCGTAGTCGACGTACTGCACGGGTGGTTCGGGCAGCTCGGGCGACCGGCCGTCCCGGGCGGCGGTGTACGCGGTGGACAGGTCCCGGACGAACACCGCGCACGACCAGGTGTCGGCGACGGCGTGGTGGAGGGTGACCGCCAGGACGTGCTCCTCGGCGGCACGCCGGTAGAGGTCGAGGCGCACCGCCGACCGGGTGAGGTCGAACGGCTCGGCGACCGCTGCGGTGAGCCGGCAGCGGACCGCCTCGACGGTGCCGGCCGCCGGATCGGCGCTCAGGTCGTGCTCGGTGACCACCGGCCCGGCCCCGGCGTCGACCAGCTGCACCGCCTCGCCGTCCAGCACGGTGAACGTGGTCCGCAGCGACTCGTGCCGCTCGACCACGGCGGAGACGGCGGCGGTCAGCGCGGCGGTGTCCAGCGGTCCGTGCAGCCAGAGCGCGAACGCGACGTGGTACGTCGCCGTGCCCGGGTGCAGCCGCTCGAAGGTCAGCAGCCCCTGCTGGGCGTACGAGGTGGGAAAGATCATCGGCTGCATGGGCGCTCCACGGTACTCAGTCCACGTGCTTCGGACGACGGAGGGATTCGGGCAGCCGCAGGGCACCGCCGGCCCGGCCGGCGACGTACCGGCTGCGGTCCACCCGGGTCACGGCGGGCGCCGGCGCCGACCCACCGGCGGCGGCCGGCGGCGGACCGCCGGAGGCCGCCGAAGCAGCACCGTCGGCGGCGGTGGAGACCAGCGCGGCGAGCCGCGCCACGGTGGGGTCGTCGAAGAGCTGGTGCAGGGGTACGGCCACCCCGAAGCTGTCCCGCAACCGGATGACCAGCCGGGACATGGTCAGCGAGTCGCCGCCCAACTCGAAGAGGTTGTCGGTGCGACCGACCTCGACGCCGCCCAGCAGCTCACCGACCAGGGCGGCGATGTCCCGCTCGACCGGTCCGGCGGGCGGCTCGACCACCCGCCCCGTCGCCGCCTGCTCCGGGGCGGGCAGCGCGGCCCGGTCGACCTTGCCGTTCGCGGTGAGCGGCAACTCGTCCAGCCACACCAGGGTCGACGGGACCATGTACCCGGGCAGGGTCCGGGCCACCGAGGAACGCAGCCGGGCCCCGTCGGCCTGCCGGGTCGGGTCGTCCGCCGTGGGTGCGGTGGTGGCGGTCAGGTAGCCGACGAGCACCGGGGTCCGGCCGTCCCGCCGGTGCACGGTGACCGCGGCCCGCCGTACCCCGGGTTGGGCCTCGAACGCGGCCTCGATCTCACCCAGCTCGATCCGCAGCCCATTGAGCTTGACCTGCAGGTCGGTACGCCCGAGGTAGTCCAGCTGCCCGTCGGGGCGGTACCGCCCCAGGTCACCGGTGCGGTAGAGCCGCCCGCCGGGGGTCGCGCCGTACGGGTCGGGCAGGAACCTGGCGGCGGTCAGCCCGGGGCGGTGCAGGTAGCCGTGCGCCACCCCCGCACCACCGAGGTAGATCTCGCCGACCACTCCGGGCGGCACCGGCTGCATCGCGGCGTCCAGGACGTACACCTGGGTGTTGCCCACCGGCCGGCCGATCGGCACCGGGCCGGGGCCGCCGTCGACCCGGGCGGCGGCCGACCAGATCGTCGTCTCGGTCGGGCCGTACATGTTCCACACCTGGCCGGCGACGCCGGTCAGCCGCGCCGCGAGGGCGGCCGGCATCGCCTCGCCGCCGCACAGGGCGGTGATCGCGGCACCGTCGCGCCAGCCGGCGTCGAGCAGCAGCTGCCAGGTCACCGGGGTGGCCTGCAGGTGGGTGACGGCACCGTCGGTCAGCCGACGACGCAGTTCGTGGCCGTCGGCGGCGACGTCCCGGGTGACGATCTCGGTGCTGCCGCCGGTCACCAACGGCAGGAACAGTTCAAGTACGGCGATGTCGAAGGAGAAGGTGGTCACCGCCAGCATCCGGTGCCCGGGACCGAAGTCGAACAGCCTCCGCATGGCCGCCAGGAAGTTGACAAGCGCCCGGTGCGGTACCGCCACCCCCTTGGGCCGGCCGGTCGAGCCCGAGGTGTAGATGACGTACGCGCTGCTCTCGGGGGGTATCCGCACCACCGGCGGGCCGGGGTCCGCCGGGTCGGCGGTCGGTGTCGGAAGCCGCAGGGTCGGCAGGTCGGCGGCCGGGACCGCTGTTTCGGCGTCGGTGAGCAGCACGACGGGCCGCGCGTCGGCCACCATGAACGCCAACCGGTCCGCCGGCAGTTCCGGGTCGAGCGGCAGGTAGGCGGCCCCGGTACGCAGCACCGCCAACGCCGCCACCACCAGCGCGGCACCGCGTTCCAGGTGCAGCCCGACGATCCGGCCGGGCCCGGCGCCCGCCGCGACGAGCCGGTGCGCCAACCGGTTCGCCGCCCGGTCCAGCTCGGCGTAGCCGAGCCGGACGTCCGGGCCCCGCACGGCCGGGGCGTCCGGGGTACGCCGGGCCTGCCGGGCGACCTGACCGCCCAGGTCGTCGGCGGGCTGGAACGGCATCGCGGTGTCGTTCCAGGCGTGCAGCACGGTGTCCCGCTCGGCGACGTCGAGCATCGGCAGCGTCCCCACCGGACGGTCCGGTTCGGCGGCCAGGGCGGCGAGCAGGGTCCGCAACCGGGCGGTGAACCGGTCGGCGGTGGAGCGGTCGAACAGGGCGGTGTCGTACTGCAGCTGACCGTGCAGCCGGTCGCCGACCTCCGCCACGGTCAGGGTGAGGTCGAGCTGGCTGTGCCGCTGCGCCACCGGCACCGGGGTCATCCGGTGCGGCCCCATCGACAGCGCGGTCGCCGGCACCCCGGTGGCGAACCCGGCCAACGCCGTGGCCTGCGGGCCGACCGGGCGCATCAGGTTGAACAGCGCCTGCACCAGCGGGGCCCGGCTGGGATCGCGCGGCACCCGCAGCCCCCGGACCACCTCGGTCAACGGCAGTTCGGCGTGCCGCAGCGCCGCCCGGGTGGTGGCGTGCAGCCGGGCCAGCAGCGCGGTGCCGGGTTCGCCGGCCACGATCCGGCCGCGCATCACCACCGTGTTGACGAAGAACCCGACGGTACGCAGACCGCCCGCGCGCCGCCCGTGCACCGGTGAGCCGACGAGCACCTCCGGTTGCCCGGTGTGCCGGTGCAGCAGGATCTGGTAGGCCGCCAACAGCACGGTGTACAGGGTGGTGCCGGTGCGCTCGGCGAGCCCGCGTAGGGCTGCGGTGAGCTGCGGATCGAGGGAGAACCGGGCGGTGTCGCCGCCGAACTGCCGGACCGGTGGGCGCGGCCGGTCGGTGGGCAGGTCGAGGGTGGTCGGCGCGCCGTGCAACTCCGCGCGCCAGAACTCGCGCAGCTCGGTGCCGCGCGCCCCGGCGAGCCGCAGGTGCTGGTCGGCGGCGAGCTGCGGGAAGCCGGGCACCGGCCGTACCGGGGTGGGCCAGGCGGTGCCGGCCAGCGCGGCGGCGTACCGCTCGCCGAGTTCGGCGGCGACGATCTGCATCGACCACAGGTCGGCCACGAGGTGGTGGACGACCAGCAGCAGCAGCGGTCCGGCGGCACCGTCGTCGATCACGTCCACCCGCAGCACCGGCCCGGTGGCCAGGTCGAACGGCCGCTCGGCCAGCGACGTGACCAGCCGGTCGGTGTCGGTGCCCGCCGCCGGGCGGTGCCAGGTGACGTCCACCGGCGCGGGCGGTGCCACCCGCTGCACCACGTCACCGTCGACGGACGGGAAGGTGGTCCGCAGGGCCGGATGGTGGTTGACCAGGCCGGTCACCGCCTGCCGCAGCGGCTCCGGCTGCAGCGGGCCGTCCGACCGGGCGGCGACGACGATGGTGAAGGCGGTGCTGGCCGGGGCGAGCTGGTGGAGGAAGAACATCGCCTGCTGGTTCGGCGCGAGCGGATGGTCCCGCGACTCGCTGTCCGGCATCGTGAGCGCCCCACCTTCGCACCGCCACCCGCGACGGTCTCGCCCCGCGACGGTCTCGCGCAGCTCTCGCGGACGATTCCGCACCACCCTCGCTGACCGGCGGGCCGCCGACCATCGGGTCTTTCCCGGACTGGCCGGCCCGGCCGAGGCCGGCGAGAGTACGAACGCGCAGCTGCGTGCGGATCCGGATCAGTCACCCGCCGGAGCCGGTCGGCACGCCGACGGAGGAGTCCGATGACCGCCCGTCCCACCGAAGCCGTCAAGCCGGGTAACCGCGGTTGGAGCCGCGACTTCCGCCTGCTCTTCGCCAGCGACGCGACGGCCCAGCTGGGCTCCCAGGTCACCATGACGGTGCTGCCGCTGGTGGCGATCGCCCAGCTGGACGCCTCCGGCACCCAGTTGGGCGTGCTGCAGGCGTTGTACATGCTGCCGTTCCTGGCCCTGCCGTTGCTGGCCGGCGTCTGGATCGACCGCCGCAGCCGGCGCCCGGTGCTGATCCTCTGCGATCTCGTCCGGGCCGCGCTGGTGGTCACCGTGAGCGTCGCGGCCTGGCTGGGCGTGCTCACCCTCCCCCAGCTCTTCCTGATCGCCCTGCTCGGCGGCTGCCTGTCGGTGGTGTACGACATCAGTCTCCTCGCCTACGTCCCGACCATGGTCGGCCGCAGCCGCCTCGACGGGGCCAACAGCGCGCTCGGCGTCAACCAGGCGGTCGGCGGCACGGTCGGCCCCGCCCTCTCCGGCGTGCTGGTCCGGGTGATCGGCGGTCCGGCGACCCTGCTGGTGGACGCCGTCTGTTACCTGTTCTCCGGGCTGTCGTTGGCGCTGATCCGGCACCGGGAGCCGACGGAGACCCGTACCGGCCCACGCAACCTGCGCCGGGAGGTGGCCGAGGGGCTGCGCGCGGTCTGGCGGACGCCGCCGATCCGGGCGATCGTGGTGCACGCCGGCCTGTACAACCTCGGGATGGAGCTGCTGGCGATCGCGTTCCTGGTCCGCGTGGTGACCGACCTGGACCTGGGCACCTTCGTGTACGGCATGGTGCTGACCGCCGGCGGGGTGGGTGCCATCGGTGGCGCGCTGCTCGCCCCGGTGCTGATCCGGCGGATCGGCTACGGTCCGGCCGTCGGCGCCGGGGTGGTCCTCGGCGTGCTGGCCTACCTGGCGCTGCCGCTGGCCGGCACCGGGGGCACGGCGATCGTGGCCTGGTCGGCGGGCTTCCTGCTCGGCTCGGCGGGCAGCGGGATCGGCAGCGTCGTCGCGGTGACGGTGCGCCAACTGCTCACCCCGTCGGAGCTGCACGCCCGGATGAACGCCAGCTACCGGCTCATCGCGTTCGGCGGGATCCCGGTCGGCGCACTGGCCGGTGGCGTGCTCGTCGACGCGCTCGGCTCGCGTACCACGATGGGGATCGCGGTGGCGGTGGTCGCGCTGTCGGCGGTGCCGGTCCTCACCCGACCGGTCCGCACGCTGCGCAGACTGGACGGGCCGGACGGGGGTGGGTTCAAGGCTTGACCGGGGTCTCCCAGTGTGCGGCAGCGGCCAGCTGCCGCACCGTGTGCTCGCCCATCAGCGCCTCCACCGGCAGGCTGAGGCCGGACTCGCGGGCCGCCATCACCACCCGTACGGCACGTAGCGAGTTGCCGCCCCGGGCGTAGAACTCGTCGTCCACGTCGACCACCGCGACGTCGAGCACCTCCCGCCAGAGCCGGGCGATCAGCTGCTCGGCGGGGGACTGCGGGGCCCCGCCGGTACCCGCCGACGGTGCCCCGGCCGGTGCCCCGGTCGAGGCCGGTTCCTCCGGGTAACCGGGGCCGTCCCCCCGCGCGCCGACCGCCGAGGTGATCGCGCAGGGCAGCGCGGCGGTGTCGAGGTCCGGGTCGTCGGCCGCCGCCGACAGCACGTCGAGGAACGAGCGGGCCAGCAGCTCGGCGGTGCGTTGCTCGAAGAGGTCCGCCGACACCGCGAAGGAGGCGACCAGGGTGTCGTTCTCCGTCGCCAGCTCGGTCAGCACGTCGAACTCGATGTGCGTCACCGGGACCGGCACCTGCTCGACGGTGAGGTCCCCCATCCGGCCCAGCCGTGGGAAGGGGGTGTTGTTGAGGCCGAACATCGCCCGCGCCAGCGGCAGCCGGCCGGCCCGTCGGCGTACCCCGGCCACCTCGACGATCCGCTCGTACGGCGGCTCGGCGTTGGCCAGCGCGGCCAGCCACCGGTCACGCACCTCGCCGAGCAGCTCGCGGAAGGTCGACGTGCCGCCGACCGGCACCCGCAGCGGCAGGGTGTTGACGAAGAACCCGATCACCGGCTCGACCTCGGCCTGGTCCCGGCCCGCCACCGGTACCGCGACGACCACCTCGGGCTGCCCGCTCCACCTGGCCAGCACGACCGCGTACGCGGTGAGCATCAGCATGAAGTCGGTGACCGAGGCGTCGACGCCCGAGCGCAACCGGTGCAGCACCTCGGCCGGCACCCGGCTGACCGCGGTGTGCGCCGTGGCCTGCGGCTCCGCCGGGTACGGCAGGTCCGGCGGCAGCCGCAGCGGGGCCGCCCCGGCGAGCTGCCCGCGCCAGAAGTCGAGCTGCCGGGTGAGCGACTCCGAGCCGGCCGTCTCGCGCTGCCAGACGGCGAAGTCCGCGTACTGCACCGCCAGCTCGGGCATCTCGACAGGCGTCCCCTCGCGGTGCGCGGCGTACAGGACGCCCAGCTCCCGGACGAGCACGCCGAGCGACCAGCCGTCGGCGACCGCGTGGTGCACCACGATCACCAGGAGGTGTTCCTGCGGGGCGAGCCGCAGCAGGCGGCAGCGGATCAGCGGGCCGACGCCGACGTCGAACGGCTCCCGGACGGCCGCCGCGACCGCCGCCGACGCATCGTCGACCGGCTCCACCACCTCCAGCGGTACCGGCACCGAGTCGCGGATGAGCTGGCACACCGCGCCCTGCTCCATCCGCAGCACCGTCCGCAGCGCCTCGTGCCGCTCGACGATCTCGGTCAGGCAGCGCTGCAGCACCGCCACGTCGAGCGGGCCGCGCAGCCGTGCCGTCGCCGGCACGTGGTACAGCGGCGAACCGGGCTGGAGCTGCTCCACCAGCCACAACCGCTCCTGACCGAACGAGGCGGGCAGCAGGTAGGCGTCGTCAGACATGTCACGCTCTCCGGTCGGTGGGGTCGGCGGGACGGGTGACCCGGTACCGCTCGCGGGACACCCGGCCGATGGTCGGCGGGGCCGGTGCGGACCCGCCGTCTGCTCGCGCGGCCCGGACCGCCGCGGCCATCCCGGCCACCGTCGGCGCGGCGAAGACCACCGGCAGGGCCACCTCGACCCCGAGCACGGTACGGACCCGGGTCAGGATCCGTACCGCGACGATGGAGTGGCCACCGAGCGCGAAGAAGTCGTCGTGCGCGCCGACCCGGTCGACGTCCAACACCTCCGCCCAGATGGCGGCCACCGCGCGTTCGGTGTCGTCCCGGGGGGCGACGAAGGCCTGCGGCGACGTCGGCGCGGCGACCGGCAGCGCGGCGCGGTCCAGCTTGCCGTTGGCGTTCAGCGGCCACCCGTCGAGCACGGTGACGGTGGCGGGCAGCAGCGCGGCGGGCAGCCGGTCCCGCAGGTGGGCCCGGAGCACCGCCGGCAACTCAGGTGCCCGGGTGGCCCCGTCCGGGCAGGTCACCCAGGCCAGCAGCAGCGCGGCGCCGTCCGGTCCGGGCCGGACGTCGACCACGGCCGAGGCCACGTCGGCATGGTCGGCCAGGGTCGCCTCGATCTCGCCAGGTTCGATCCGGACGCCCCGGATCTTCACCTGCCGGTCCAGCCGGCCCAGGTAGTCGAGCGTCCCGTCGGGCAGCCAGCGGACCCGGTCACCGGTACGGTACGCCCGCGCGCCGGGCGGACCGAACACGTCGGGTACGAAGCGTTCGGCGGTCGCCGCCGGGCGGTTCCAGTACCCCCGGGCCACGGCCACCCCGGCGATCAGCAGCTCACCCGGCACCCCGACCGGCACCGGCTGGCCGTGGCCGTCCACCACGTGCAGGCGTACCCCGGCGATGGGACGGCCGATCGGCACCCGTGGCCCGTCCTCGGGGCGGCACCGGTGCCAGCTCACGTCGACGGCCGCCTCGGTGGGGCCGTACAGGTTGAACACGGCGGCACCGGGCAGCTCCCGGGCACAGGCGGCGACCAGCGACGGGGGCAGCTCCTCGCCGCTGCAGACCACCCGGCGCAGCGCCCCGCCGCAGTCCGCCGCCGCGCCGGCGGCCAGGAAACCCGCAAGCATCGACGGTACGAAGTGGACGGTGGTCACCCGGTGCTCGGCGATCGTGGCGGCCAGCCGGGCGGGATCGCGGTGTGCGCCCGGCTCGGCCAGCACGCACTGCGCGCCCACGAGCAGCGGCCAGAACAGCTCCCACACCGATACGTCGAAGCCCAGCGGGGTCTTCTGCAGCACCGCCTCGCCCGGCTGCAACCCGAACGCCTGCTGCATCCAGAGCAGCCGGTTGACCACCGCCCGGTGGGTGTTCATCGCCCCCTTCGGGCGGCCGGTGGAGCCGGAGGTGTGCAGCACGTACGCCAGGTCACCGGGGGTGGCCACCGGCTCGGGGCGGTGCTGCGCAAGGTCGTCGGCGGCCACCTCGGCCCCGTCGAGTTCCAGCACCGGCGTGCCCTCGGGCACCGCTGCGGTGACCGCCGCCCGGTGCCGGGCGACGGTGAGCACGACCGGCACCGCCACGTCGGCACCGATCTGGGCGAGCCGGGCCGGCGGGTGCTCCGGGTCGAGCGGCACGTACGCGCCACCGGCCTTGAGCACCCCGAGCAGGGCGACCAGCAGGTACGGCCCGCGGGGCAGCGCGACACCCACCGGCCGGTCCGGTCCGATCCCCCGGGCCCGCAGCAGGTGCGCCAGCCGGTTCGCCGCGGTGTCCAGCTCGGCGTAGCTGAGCCGGTGCCCGCCGGAGCGCACCGCCACCTGGTCGGGCCAGCGGTCGGCGGCCACCTCGACCAGGCCGTGCACGGTGGCCTCGGACCCCTCCGTCGGCGGACCGCCCGAGCCGAACCGCTCGACGACCTCGATGCGTTCGGCCGGGGAGAGCAGCGGCAGGTCCGCCAGCCGGGTGTCGGCGGTGGCGTGGGTCAGGACGGTCCGCAGGCCGGCCGCGAAGCGGACGGCGGTGTCGGGGTCGAAGAGTTCGGTACTGTACTCGACGGTCCCGTCGAGACCGCCGTCCGGCGCGGTGGCCAGCTCCACGGAGAGGTCGAACTTCGCGGTGCCGGTCTCCACCGGGAAGAACCGGACCTCCAGCTCACCGACCCGCACCCGGCGTACCGGGCGGTCCTCGTAGCTGATCAGGTGTCCCACGATCGGCGGTCGGCCACCGCTGTCGCGTTCCGGCCGGAGCCGCTCCACCAGCAGGTCGAACGGCACCGCGCTGTGCTGGTGCGCATCCAGCAGCGTGTCCCGGGCCTGCTCCAGCAGGTCGACGAAGCGGTCCGCCGGGTCCAGTCGCAACCGCAGCGGCAACGTGTTGACCAGGCACCCGACCACACCGGCCAGCTCCGGCCGGTGGCGTCCCGCGTGCGGGGTGCCGAGCACCACGTCGTCCTGGCCGGCCCAGCGGCCGGCGACGACCGCCGTCCCCGCCAGGGCGGCCAGGAAGGGACTCGCCCGGTGTTCGGCGGCGAGCGCCGCCAACCGGCCCGCGACCCGCGGCTCGATCGAGAACCGGTGGGTGTCGCCGGCCGAGGTCGGTTGGAGCGGGCGGGGCCGGGTGGTCGGCAGCTCCAGCAGGGGCGCGTCGGCGAGCTTCGCCCGCCAGTGGTCGAGCTGGCTGGCCGCCTCGGCGGAGGCCAGCCAGCCGGGCTCCCAGCACGCCACATCCCCCAGTTGCAGGCCCGACCGCGACTCGGACTGCGCACCGCCGGCCCCCTCGGCGTACGCGTCGAGGAGCTGCCGGAGCAGCAGGTCGAGCGACCACCCGTCGGCGACGATGTGGTGCAGGACGACTACCAGCAGGTGGTCGTCGTCGGCCAGGCGCAGCAGGCGGCACCGCAGCGGCGGGCCGGCGGGCAGGTCGAACGGCTCCCGGGCGATCTCCCGGGCCAGGCGCAGCGCGGTCTGCTCGACCTCGGCCGGGGTACCCGCCAACGGCTGCGCGGGCAGCTCGATCAGGCGCGGTGCCGCGGCGGGCAGCTGGGTCGCGATGCCGTCCGGGCCGGGCGGGAAGACGGTACGCAGCGCCTCGTGCCGGCGGACCAGGGTGGTCAGCGCGGTGGCCAACGCGGCCACGTCCAGTGGTCCGCGCAGCCGGGCCCCGGCGGCGATGTGGTAGACCGGGCTGCCACCGGAGAGCCGGTCGAGGAACCACAGCCGGCGCTGGGCGTACGACAGCGGCGCGTCCGGTCCGGTGCGCGGGGTGACGCCGGCCGGTCCCCGCCGCACGCCACGCTGGGCGGCCAGCCGGGCCAGCAGTTCCCGTCGGTCGTCGGTGAGCCACCCCGGTCCCGTCGACATCTCAGCCACCCACCGCTCCGGAGCCGCCGGCATCCGCCGTCGCCCGGCGGATCAGGGCGTCCGCCGCGGTTCGGCGCAGCTGGGCGGGGGTGCCCCACCAGCCGGCGTCGACCACCGCCCGACGGAAGTAGAGCTGGGCGTCGCTCGCCTCGGTCAGCCCGTACGCGCCGTGCAGGTGCACCGCCTCGGCGGCGGTCTCCCGGGCCAGCTCCGCGGCGAGCATCAGCGCCTGGGCCCCGGCCAGCACCGGGTCGGCGTACGCCGGGTCACCCAGGGGTGTCGGGCCGTCGGCGCGGGCGGCGCGGCGGACGAGGGCGAGCACGGCGTGCCGGCGGGCGGTGAGCGCCGCCAGGCGGAACGACAACGCCTGGTTGCGCGCCAGCGGCTGGCCGAAGGCGGAACGGGACCGCAACCGGGCGGTGGTCAACTCGACCGCACCACGGGCGGCGCCGAGGAGGTAGGCGGCGTGCCGCAGCCGGGCCCGGCCGATCGCCTCGGCGTACCGGCTGCCGTGCCAGCAGCCACCGGGCAGGGTCGCGGCACCGTCCAGGTCCACCCGGTAGAGGTCGCCCCGGCCGGTGTCGTCGTGCCGACGCAGGCGCACCCCGGGCTGGTCCCGGGGCACCAGTCGCAGCTCGGTGCCGGCCGGGCCGGGTGCCGGCACCAGCAGCAGGTCGCAGTCGGCGGCGAAGGCGACGAACCGGCGTACCCCGTGGATCCGGTCGTCGTCGACGGTGACCGGGTCGGGCACGGCCGGGTCGGTGCGGCCGTCGGTGCGGGGGGCCACCGCGACGGCACACCGACCGGCGGCGATCGCGACCCGCACCTCGCGCGCCGCCGGGCTGTCAGCCTCGGCCGTGGCGAGCAGCTCCGCGGTGAGCACGGTGTCCGGGTACGGGCTCTGCAGCAGGCTCTCGCCCATCAGCTCGGCCAGCTCCACCAGCTCCGGCAGCGGCTCCGGCCGGTGCGCGCCGGCGTCCGGGTCGGCCCAGGCCAGCGCGCCGAGACCGACCAGGCTCTGCCAGACCGCCTGCCGGGCGACCCGGTCGTCCGGGTCGACGGCCGCGTCGGCTCCCGCACCCATCGGGCGTTCACCGAGCCGGCGCAGGGTGGGCACCAGCTCGGGGTCGAACAGCTCCCGGTAGTCGGCGCTCACTGCAGCTCCAGCCCGCTGGTCGCGATCAGGTACAACATGATCTCCGAGGTGCCGGAGGCCAGCCGCTGGGTGGGGCTGGCCCGGTAGGCGGCCTCCAGCAACCCCTCCTGCGGTGCCTCGCCGTCCCAGGCCGACAGCGCCAGGTCCAGGCCGAGGCCGTCACCGGCCGCCGCCATCACGTCCCGGACCTGCTCGGTGACGAACCACTTGGCCATCGCCGAGCGCACCGGATCGGGCTCGCCGCGCGCCAGGTCGGCGACCATCTCCCAGGCCAGCGCGTGCCCGGCGCGCAGCCGGGCGTCGAGGTCGGCCAGCCGGTCGGCGTACGCCGGATCGTCGAGCGCGCCGGTCGCCGCCGCCTGCCGCACCAGCAGCTCGAACTGGCGGCGGGTCTTGGCGTGGAAGTCGATGCCGGTGCGTTCCCGCAGCAGCAGTTCGTTGATCAGCTGCCAGCCGTCGTCCGGGCGGCCCACCACGTCGTCGGCGGTCAACCGGACGCCGTCGATCACGACCAGGGTGAACTGGTCGTTGCCGATGCCGGGCACGGTCTCGATGTGCACGCCCGCCGAGCGCAGCGGCAGCAGGAACAGCGTGATCCCGTGGAACGGCACCGGGCTCTCGGTGGTCCGGGCGGCGCAGAGCGCCACCTCGGCGAACTGCGACTTCTGGTTGTAGATCTTGGAGCCGGTGAGCCGCCAGCCGTCGCCGTCGGGTTCGGCGCGGGTGCGCAGCGCGGCCAGGTCGGAGCCGGCCTCCGGCTCGGTGAAGAGCACGGTCGCCATCCGCTCGCCCCGGGCCAGCGCGGGCAGGTGCGCGGCGCGCTGGGCGTCCGAGCCGTGTCGCAGCACGAACGCGCCTACCAGGTCGATGCTCAGCACGTGCAGGTCGTCCGGTACCCCGGCCAGCCCCATCTCCTCGGTGACGACCGCCGCCTCCGTCGGGCCGAGGTCGGCGCCGCCGTACCGGGTGGGCCAGTCGGCCGCGAGCCAGCCCCGCTCGCCCAGCCACCGGTAGATGTCCAGCAGCGCGGGTTCCCGGCCGGCCGGATAGCGGGCGATCTCGACCACCGCGTCCCGGACCCGTGGCTCGGCCAGGAACCGCCGGACCTCGGCGCGGAACCGCCCGGTGTCGCCGCTCACCGCCGCTCCCCGCGCTCCGACGCGTCCGACTCCGACGCGACTGTCTCCGGCGCGTCCAGGTCCGACGCGGCCGGGTCCGACGCGGCCGGGTCGGGCGGGGCCGCCTCCAGGGTGGCCAGCAGGTCGGCCAGCTCGTCGTCCGAGGCGGCGGCCAGCTCCTGCTCCTCGACCAGCTCGGCGAGCTGGGCGATGGTCGCGCCGACGAAGACGTCCCGCAGGCTCAGCGTCACCCCGAACCGGTCCCGGATCCGGGACACCAGCTGGGTGGCCTGCAGCGAGTTGCCGCCGACGGCGAAGAAGCTGTCGTGCACCCCGAAGCCGTCGGTGCTCAGCAGCTCGGCCCAGATCTCGGCGAGCACGACCTCGGTGGGGGTGCGGGGCGCCACCGTCGGCACCGGGGCGGGGCCGCCGCCCGATTCCGCGAGGAGCCGGTTGCGGTCGAGTTTGCCGCTGGCCCCCCGGGGCAGCTCGGGCAGCTCCACGAGCTGCCCCGGCACCAGGTACGCCGGCAGCCGCTCGGCCAGAAACTGACGCAGCCTGGCCTGGTCCAACGTGGTGCCCGGCACCGGCACCACGTAGGCCACCAGCCGCGCGTCGGCACCGCTGCCCCGGGCCAGCACGGCCACCTCGGCGACCTGCGGGTCCGCCCCCACCGCGTGTTCGATCTCGCTCGGCTCGATGCGCAGCCCGCGCAGTTTGATCTGGTTGTCCACCCGACCCAGGAACTCCAGGTTCCCGTCGGCCCGACGACGCACCAGGTCGCCGGTGCGGTACAGCCGGCCACCGGGCGCGCCGAACGGATCCGGTACGAAGCGTTCGGCGGTCAGCCCCGGCCGGCCCACGTACCCGCGGGCGACCCCGACGCCGCCGACGTACAGCTCGCCGGGTACGCCGACGGGTACCAGGTTGCCGGCCGGGTCGAGGACGTACGCGGTGTAGTTCGCCAGCGGCACCCCGATCGGCGGCATCGACTCGTGGTGCTCGTCGGGGCACCGGTAGTTGATGCAGGCGACGGTGGCCTCGGTCGGGCCGTACCCGTTGTGGAACTCGCGGTCCTTGGTGTTCCACCGGTTGACCAGCTCACCGGGGAAGGGCTCCAGGCCGACGAAGAGGGTCCGCAGCGCGGGCAGCCCGGTCGGGTCGAGCAGGCCGAGCACCGCCGGCGGCAGGTCGGTGACGGTGACCTGCTCGTCGCGCATCAGCGCGGTCAACGCCGCCGGGTCCAGCAACGTCGTCCGGGGTGCCTGCACCAGGGTGGCCCCGCTGCACAGGGCGCTGAAGAAGTCGAAGAGGCTCACGTCGAAGGACGGGTTGGCGAACTGCAGCACCCGGTCACCCGGACCGAGCCGGAACAGCTCGACGATCGCGGTGGTGAAGTTGACGATGCTGCGGTGCTCGACGGCGACGCCCTTGGGCCGCCCGGTCGAGCCGGACGTGAAGATCACGTACGCCAGGTCGCCGGGCCCGGCGACCGAATCAAGCCGACCGCCGGGCCCGGCGACCGGATCAAGCCGACCACCGGGCAGTTCGCGGTGGGCGGGGTCAGCGGCGAGCACCGGTACCGTCTCCGGCGGCAGGTCGGCGGCGAACTCGGCGGCGGTGACCACGTGCCGGCAGCCCGCCTCGGCCAGCAGGGTGGCCCAGCGGGCCGGCGGATGGTCCGGGTCCAGCGGCAGGTACGCCCCGCCGGCCTTGAGCACGGCCAGCATCGCGGTCGGCAGCTCGGGCGAGCGGGGCAGCAGGATCGCCACCGGTGTCTCCGGGCCGACCCCGGCGGTCCGCAGCGCCCGCGCCAGCCGGTTGGCGGCGGCGTCCACCTCGCCGTAGGTGTGGGTGGCACCCTGCCAGCGCAGGGCCGGCGCCTGCGGGTCGGCGTCGACCCGGTCCTCGAAGAGCTGGTGCAGGCAGCGCTCCCGGTCGGGCGGCCCGGTCTGGGTGTCGTTGGCGGTGACCACCAGCGCGTGCCGCTCGTCGGCGGTGAGCAACGGCAGCTGCGACAGGCGTCGCCCCGGCTCGTCGACCACGCCGGCGAGCAGCGTCAGGTAGTGCCCGAAGAGCCGGGAGATCCGGTCCGGCTCGAACAGCTCGGTGGAGAACTCGGCCCACAGCCGCATGCCCGCGCCGGGCGTCTCGGTCACCTGCACCGCCAGGTCGAAGCGGGCCGTGCCCAGCTCCAGCGGGAAGAGTTCCGCACCCACGTCGGCGAAGCGCGCCGACCCGGCGGACGCGGTCTCCATCGTGAACGACACCTGGAACAGCGGGTTGCGGCTGGGGTCGCGCTCCGGCCGCAGCTCGTCCACCAACCGACCGAACGGCAGGTCCTGGTGGAAGTGCGCGCCCAGCACGGTCTCGTTCGTCCGGGCCAGCAGCTCGGTGAAGGCCGGGTCACCTTCGGTGGAGGTACGCAGCACCAGGGTGTTGGCGAAGAACCCGATCAGCGGCTCGATCTCCGGGCTGGTCCGGCCGGAGAAGACCGACCCGATCACCAGGTCCCGCTGACCGGTGTACCGGGACAGCACCGCGGTGAACCCGGCCAGCAGCACGGTCAACAGGGTCACCCGCTCGGTACGGGCCAGCGCCACGAGCCGGGAGTGCAGCTCGGTGGGGATCACCGTCTCCAGGGTCGACCCGGCACCGGTCGGTACCACCGGTCGTGGCCGGTCGGTCGGCAGGTCCAGGGTGGGCAGCCCGGCGAGCCGGTCCCGCCAGTAGCCGAGCTGCTTCTCCAGCACCTCGCCGGTCAGCCGGCCACGCTGCCAGACGGCGTAGTCGGCGTACTGCACGGGCAGCGCGGGCAGCGGACCGGCGACACCGGTCAGCTCCCGCTGGTACAGGGTGATCAGGTCGCGCAGCAGGATCTCCGCGGACCAGCCGTCGAAGGCGATGTGGTGCAGGGCGAGCACGAGCACGTGGTCGTCGTCGGCGATCCGGATCAAACTGGGCCGGAACACCGGGCCGGTGCCCAGGTCGATCGGTTCCCGGGCCACGGCGGTGACGATCTCGGCGGCGCCGGCGACCCCGGTCGCCTCGACCACGTCCAGCTCCGTCGCCTCCGGTGCCGGGTCGACGATCTGGTACGGCACCCCGCGCTCGGCCGCGTACCGGGTGCGCAGCACCTCGTGCCGGTCGACCAGGGCGGTCAACGCCCGACCCAGCGCACCGACGTCGACCGCCCGGCGCAGCCGGATGGCCACCGGCGAGTTGTAGACCGGCAGACCGGGGGCCCACTGGTCGAGGAACCAGAGCCGTTGCTGGGCGAACGACAACGGCAGCGGCCGGTCCCGACGGGCCGGGGTGATGGTGGCACCGGTCGCCCGGGTGGCCTGCCGCTGCCGCTCCCGGACCGCCAGCAGCGCGCGGCGGGTGTCGGCCAGGCTGGGCACCGGTGCGCCGGCGCTGGGGGTACTTCCGGCGGAGGTCGACATGCGCTAGCTCCCGGCGGGGGTTCGGACCGGCTCGGACAGGGTGACCGTGGTGCCCTGGCCGGCCAGGGCCGCGGTCAACGGGCCGGTGCGCCGGCCGTCGGCGATCAGCACCCGGCCGACCCCGGCGAGCAGCGCGTCGTGGGCCGCCTGCAACTTGACGGTCATGCCCGCCCCGGCGATCTCCGGCGACGGTGGCTCGGCCGGGGACAGCTCCAGCCGCCCGACGACGCTCGTCTCGTCCGCCGGGTCGCGCAGCAGGCCGGGCGCGCCGGTGAGGAAGACCAGCTCGGCCGCGCCGAGCGCGCCGGCCAGCGCGGTGGCGACCCGGTCGGCGTCCACGTTCACCGGGTGGCCGTCCTCGCCCAGCGCCGGTGGCGACACCACGGGCACCACGTCGGCGGCGAAGAGCGTCCGGAGGAGCTGCGGGTCCACCCGGGTCAGCCGACCGTTGTGGTCGTCGCGGATGACGACCTTGCGCCCGTCGAGCACGGCCCGGTGCACCGCGGTACGGCGCGCGGTGAGCAGTCCGGCGTCCAGCCCGGTCAGGCCCACCGCGCGGGCCCCGGCACGGGCCAGCGCGGCCAACAGCCCCGGCTTGACCTTGCCGGCGAGCGCCATGGTCAGCACCTCCAGGGTGGCCGGGTCGGTATACCGGCTGGACGACCCGCTGGGGGTGGTCAACCGGCGCTGCGGCAGGCCGAGCCGCGCCGCGAGCCGGTCCAGCTCCGCCGCGCCGCCGTGCACGAGCAGCACCCGCCGCCCGTTCCGCTGCAACGCCGCGATCTCGGCGCACAACGCGTCGTGCGCGATCGTGGCGGCCCCGCCGCACTTGACCACGGTGATCTGGTCGTCCATCATGCCCCCGCCTAGATCGGATGCAACCCGAGGAATTCCAGCCCACGGCGTTCGGGCAGCCCCATCCGGACGTTGAGGCACTGCACGGCGTTGCCCGCGCCGCCCTTGCCGAGGTTGTCCAGCGCGGCGATCAGGACCAGCTCGCCGTGCGCGGCGTCGAACGAGAACCCCACGTCGCAGTAGTTGGTGCCGAGCAGGATCTTCGGCTCGGGCAGGCGGTAGTTGCCCCGGCGCTGGGCGATGACCCGGACGAACGGCTCGTCGGCGTACCGGGCGCGGTAGGCGGTGCGGATGTCCAGCTCGGTCAGCCCGTCCGCCGGGGTGACCCGGCACAGCACCTGGGCCCCGCGTACCGCGTCGACCCCGGTCGCGCCCATCCGCACGGACAGGCCGGTGGCCTGGGCGATCTCCGCCTCGTGCCGGTGCCCCGACGGCGCGAAGACCCGCAGCACGCCGGCCCGCTCGGCGTGCTGGTTGACCTCACCTGCCTGCGAGCCCGAGCCACTCGACCCGATCCGCCCGTCGACCAGGACGTCCGGGCCGATCAGGCCGGCGGCGGCCAGCGGTTGCAGGGCCAGGATCGCCGCCGTCGCCATGCAGCCCGGCACCGCGATGGTGTCCGCCTTGGTGAGCGCGGCGCGGTGCAGCTCCGGCAGACCGGGTACGGCCACCGCCGCCAGCTCGGGCGACGGGTGCTCGCCGCCGTAGTACCGCCGGTACGTGGCCGGGTCGGCCAGCCGCAGCTCCGGACCGATGTCGATGAGCACCGCACCGGCGTTCACCCGGGCCCGTACCGCGTCGCTCATCGCCGCTCCCGGCGCGGCGAGCAGCAGCACGTCGCAGTCGGGCAGCCGGTCGTGCGGCGCGTACGTCAGGTCGGTGTGCCCGCGCAGGGTCGGATGGTTGCCGTCGACCCGACGCCCGGCCAGCCGGTCCGAGGTGGCGGCGACGACCGTGACGTCCGGGTGCGGAATCAGCATCCGCAGCAGCTCACCGCCGATGTACCCGGCTCCGCCGACGACGGCGACGTCGACCACTACTCGCCCCAGTCCTCGTCCACGTCCGGCGCGACCGCGATCAACAGCGGGTCCACGGACATCACCTCGATCTCGGCGCGGCACTCGGGGCACTCCAGGATCTCGTTGAGCTGCACGCTCTCCGGCACCGAGATGCCGCCACCGCACTGCGGGCATGCCGACATGCTGATCAGTCCTTCCACTGCGGACGGGACGGCCCCGCGGGGAGCCGTCGCCCGGTCGGTAGGCCACGAGCGGCCAGGCCGGCGGGCGGTCGACACGGGACCGCTCCGATCGTCGCGCGCGGTGGCTCGGGCGGGCAGTCGGGGACTCTCCTGACTGCCCGGCCCCGGGGCCGTCGGGTGGCCGGCCTGACTGCCCGGCCTCGGGGCCGGCCGTGGCCGGCCTGACTGCCCGGCCTGAGGGCCGTCGGGTGGCCGGTCAGCAACGGTCCAGCGCAGCCAGGGCCCGCTCGTGGTCGGCGAGCATGGCCGCGCACCGGCGGCGCAGCCCCGGCACGGCCGACGCACGGTCGTGCCGGGCCGACGCGACCGTGATCCGCAGCGCCGACCAGTGGTGGGCCACCCGCTCGACCAGCCGGGCGTTCTCCCGCAGGCCGGGCAGCGCGAACCGGTCGGCCGCCCGGTACAGGTAGTCGGCGTGCAGGCCGGCGACCGCCATGGCGGGCTCGCCGACGAGGAAGACCTCGTCGACAAGTCCCGGCTCGTCGGCGAACCGCTCGGCGACCCCGTCCAGGTACGTCCGCAGTCCGGCCAACCCGGTCAGCGCCGCGGTGCCGTTGGCTTCCTCCGGTGACCCGACGGCGGAGTCGTCGGCCCGCTCGGGCGCGGCGGCGGTGCCGTCCAGCCGCTCCGGTGCCCCGGCAGCGGTGAAGCCGGCGAGGTTGGCGCGGATCGCGGCGCGTACCGAGTCCGGGTCGAACGGCGGGCCGTCGGGGCGTACCGACACCTCCAGCCAGCGGTTGCCGATCGGGTTGGCGGTGTAGAACATGTCCCGGTCGTGCCGGACCGGGTTGGCCGAGTCCCGCGCCGCGGTCAGCGCCTCGATGGTGATCGGCCCCTGGAACGCCGGCGGCACCGGATCCGCGACGAACACCTCGCCGGCCTCGTCGTCGAAGCCGTAGACCACCAGCAGGTGGTTGGTGTGCACGTCGCGGAAGGCGGGCCGGAACGGCAGGTGGAAGTTGTCCGCGGCGACCGCGACCGGGTTGCCGGCGGCGACGGCGGCCCGGACCTGGGCCCAGCCGGAGTCCGCGTCCGCCGGCTGGTGCCACCGCGAGGAGACCGGATGGTACGGCGCCAGCCCGGCGAACAACGAGTCCCGGGTGGGCGGGAAGTAGTACTCCTCGCGCGGCACCGGCCCCGGCACGTGGTGGAACCCCCAGTACGCGCCGAGCACCTCCAGCGGGTCCAGCCCGTGGAACTCCAGCAGCACCCCGGCGGTGGTGTGCAGGCAGTACGTCAGGTCGTGCCGCCAGGTGCCGATCGGGGCGAGTTCAGTCCGCATCGGGCCACCCCTCCGCCGGCAGTTCCGCGTCGGTCACCGCGGTCAGCGCGAAGACGTGCATCGCCGGGTTGTCCGGCAGCCGCACGGCGTGCACCTCTCCGGGGCGGCTCACCGGGATCCGCTGCTGCCAGATGGCCGGTGCCATGCTCGGCTGCGGGTGCCGGGGGTAGAGCATCCGCGAGCAGCGGAACGCCAGCACGTCACCGAAGCGCGGCGCGGTGTCCGGCCAGAAGTCGGAGATCCGCAGCCACTGCTCGGCGGTCGATCCGTCGGTGTAGTGCAGTCGTACGGTGTCCTCGGTCCGGCGTTCGGCGGCGGCCAGCACGTACAGCCAGTCGTAGTGGCCGGGGGGCAGCGCGACGACCTGGCCCCGGCAGCGGATGTTGTCCCGGTTGCCGGCCAGCGGGAACGAGAACGACACCCCGTCGACCGTGCACACCCCACCGGCGGGCGGCAGCTCGTCGGCCGGGAACGCGTTGCCCCAGATGTTGAAGCCGCCGCCGTGCGGCCACCGGGGCACCACGATGCCGAGGTTGTCGACGTGGTCGGTGAGGTCGACGTGCCGCTGCCTCGTCCCGGCCCCGGCTCCGGTGCGGGTGCCGGTGGTCACGCCGGCCGCCGCATGCCCAGCACCAGCTGCGCCTCGGCGGCGATCCGCTCCGGGGTCACCCCGACCAGCTCCAGCAGTTCGAGTTCGTCGCCTACCGCGTCGTGGAAGCCGTCGGGCACGCCGACCCGGCGTACCGGGCAGGGTGCCGCCTCGCCGACGACCTCGGCGACCGCGCCACCCATGCCGCCGACGACCAGGTGGTCCTCGACCGTGACGATCCCGGCGGTCTGCCGGGCCGCGGCCAGCAGCGCCTCGGTGTCGATCGGCTTGACGGTGTGCAGGGCCAGCACCCGCGCGTCGATGCCCCGCTCGGCGAGCAGCTCACCTGCCTGCACCGCCATCAGCACCGGGTAGGGGCCGGTGGCGACGATGGTCACCGCCGCGCCGTCGCGCAGCGGCACCGCCCGGCCGAGCTGGAAGGTGGTGCCGTCCGGCCAGGGGATCCGGGGCGTCGCCGCGCGGCCGAGCCGCAGGAAGAGCGGGCCGGGCAGGTCGGCGGTGGCCGCCACGGCCAGCCCGGTCTGCACGTCGTCGGCCGGAACCACCACGGTCATGTGCGGCATCGTCCGCATGATCGCGATGTCCTCGACGGCGTGGTGGGTGGGCCCGTAGTGGCCGGCGGAGAAGCCGGAGTGGGTCACCACGATCCGTACCGGCAGGTTGTTGCCGGCCACGTCGATCTTGATCTGCTCGCAGGCCCGCGCCGCCGCGAAGCTGGAGATGGTGTTGGCGTAGGGCCGTAACCCGGCGGCGGCCATGCCGGCCGCCATCCCCATCATGTTCGCCTCGGCGATGCCCAGGTTCAGGTAGCGCTCCGGCACCTCCACGGCGAAGCCGGTCTCCAGCCCGCCCATGTCGGTGTCCAGGCACCACACCCGGGGGTCCCGGCCGGCCAGGGCGAGCAGTTCGGCCCGGTACGCGTCGCGCGCCGCCACCGGTGCGGCGCTGTCCACCTCGGGCGGTGCGGCCTGGCTGGTCATCGCGGTTCCCCCGTCGGGTTCGGTGCCGGCGGCGCGTCGGCTCGGGACTTGCGGAGCCCGGCCACGGCCCGCTGGAACAACCTCGGCGAGAGCGTCACGTGGTGGCTCTTCTTCTTGCCCTCGAAGAGCCCCACCCCGCGCCCCTTGACCGTGCGGGCCAGCACCACTGTCGGTCGGCCGGCGGTCACCGGCAGTCCGGCGAAGACCTTCCGCAGCTGGTCGTGGTCGTGGCCGTCGACCTCGGCCACCGCCCAGCCGAAGCTGCGCCACCGGTCGGCCAGCGGTTCCAACGACACGCACTCCTCGGTGTCGCCGGTGATCTGCAGCCCGTTGCGGTCCACCACCGCCACCAGGTTGTCCAGGCCCTGGTGCCCGGCGAGCATGACCGCCTCCCAGACCGAGCCCTCCTGCAGCTCGCCGTCGCCGAGCAGCACGAAGGCGCGGGCACCGGTGCCGGCGGCGCGCGCGGCGACCGCCGCCCCGCAGCCCAGCGAGAGCCCGTGCCCGAGCGAACCGGTAGGGAACTCGACGCCGGGCAGCCGGCGCAACGGGTGCCCGGCGAGCCGGCCGCCGGACACCGCGTAGCTGTCGCACTCGTCGGCGGGGATGAACCCGAACTCGGCGAGGACCGCGTACAGGGCGGCACCGGCGTGGCCCTTGCTGAGCACGAACCAGTCCCGGTCTCCTCGGTCCGGTTCGTCGGGCGAGACCCGCAGCACCTCGCCGTAGAGAACGGTGAGCAGGTCCGCCACGGACAGGCAGCCGCCCACGTGGGCCCCCTGCGGGGTGGCCGCCATCTTCAGGATGCGCTCGCGCACCCGGTACGCCCGCTCGGTGCTGTCGGTCGAGGTCATCGGGTCACCGTCCTGCTCCGGCCCGCCGCGGCGGCCATGCTGGCCAAGGCGGGAAGGTGCGCCCAGACCTTCTCGAACGCGTCGGCCACCCGCCGCAGCACCGGCCCGGCCGCCGGGTTCAGGTGCCAGCGCTGCAGGGTCAGCGAGTCCGCGATCACCTCCTGGGTGACCGGGTGGTCCTCGGCCCGGTACGGCTCCCGGGGCCCGCCCGGCAACCGCCACGGGTACCCGCCGAAGCCGGTCAGCTCCTGGAACGCCTGCTGACCGGGGAGGGCGACCAGCTGGTACGGCTGCACCGGCACCCCCTCGGCCCGCAGCGCCCGGTGCAGCACCGCGCGCATCGCCGCCGGTGGCACGTCGAAGCCCATCTCGGCCGGGCGGAACCGCAACCGCAGGATGTGCCAGCTGTGGGTCCGCTCCGGCGGGCAGGTCGGCACGACGACCCCGGGCAGCTCGGCGAGCCGGCCCAGCAGTTCGCTGACGTTGCGGTGCCGGGCGGCGGCGTACTCGTCCAGGCGGGCGAGTTGGCAGCGGGCGAAGGCGGCCTGGACGGCGCTCATCTTCTCGTTGCCGGCCAGCAGCCGGGAGACGTAGTCGCGGGCCCGGCCGCCGGTGAGGTCCTCGCCGAACTGCCGGGTCAGCACGATCCGCTCGTGCACCCCGGCGTCGACGGCGGTGACCAGGCCACCCTCGCCGCAGGTGGGCAGGTTCTTGGTGGCGTTGAGGCTGACCGTCCCGACGTGCCCGATGGCGGCGACCCGGCGGCCCCGGTAGGTGGCCCCCTGCGCCTGTGCGGCGTCCTCGACCAGGAACAGCCCGTGCCGGTCGGCCAGCTCCCGCAGGGCGGTCAGGTCGGCCGGCAGGCCGTGCAGGTGCACCACGATGATCGCCCTGGTCCGGGGCGTGACGGCGGCGGCCGCGGCGACCGGGTCCATGGTGAAGGTCACCGGGTCGACGTCGACGAAGACCGGCACGCACATCCGCTGCACCGGGGCCACCGCGGTGGCGATGAAGGTGAACGCGGGGACCAGCACCTCGTCGCCGGGCTCCAGGCCGAGGCCGGCGAGGGCCAGTTCCAGCGCGGCGGTGCCGTTGGAGACCGCCGCCGCGTGCGGGGCGTCGACGTACGCCGCCCACTCGCGCTCCAGCGCGGAGACGTCCCCGGACCCGGCGTCGTTGGAGGTGAACACCCCACGGTCGAGCACCCCGCGTACGGCCTCCTGCTCGGCCCCGGTGACCACCGGCCAGCCGACGAGGTCCCGGGACGCGTCGGCGGCGGGCAGGCCGCGCGGGCCACCGAGCATGGCGAGCTGGTCGTGGCCGGTCACCGCGGTGCCTCCGACGCCGAGGTGACCAGGGTGGCGGCCAGGATCCGGGCGGTGGGCACGTCGGGCAGCCGGACCCCGGTCAGCACGGCCCGCCGGGTGACCGGCACCCGGTGGGTGCCGCGCCCGGCCGGCAACGGAAGCGTCTCCGGGTCCACCGCGTCGGCGTAGTGCAGCCAGACGGTCTCCGCGCCGGGCTGCGGTGCCGTCTGGTCGATCCGCAGGTACAGCCAGTCGTACCGGCCCGGTGGGAGGCTCATCAGCTGGCCGGCCAGCGGCACCGCGTCGGGCCGCAGGGGTACCCGACGCCCGTCGTCCGGTGCGGCGGCGACCCACTCGTCGGCGCTCACCGGGTCACCTCGTCCAGGTGCCGCAGGACGTAGTCGACGTAACGCTCGACCAGGTCCTCGGAGAGCACCTTGATCGCCCCGTGGAACTCCGGGGTGTGGTTGACCTCGTTGACGAACATCCGGCCGTCCCGGTCCTCGATCACGTCGATGCCCAGCACCCCCTCGCCGATCACCCCGGCGGTCGCGGTGAGCAGCTTGACCAGGTCGTCGGAGAGCGGGCAGCGCTCCGTCCAGCCGCCCCGGGCGGTGTTGGTACGCCAGTTGTCCGAACACTTGTAGATCGCCCCGGCCACCTCGCCGCCGAAGACGTACGCCTTGATGTCGCGCCCCGGCTTGTCGATGTACTCCTGGACGAAGGTGATGTTGTGCTGCGGGCCGGGCAGCGCCGCGCGGTGCTCCAGGATGCTGTCGGCCATGTCCTGGTCGGTCAGCCGGGCCCCGAGCCGCCCCCACGACCCGATCAGCGGCTTCACCACCGCCGGGTAGCCGAAGTCGGCCAGTTCGGTGCGCGCCGTCTCCGGGGTGAGCGTGACCATGGCCCGGATGGTCGGCAGGCCGGCCTCGCGCAGCGCCAGGGTGGTCAGCAGCTTGTCGCCGCAGAGGTTGATCACCGCCGAGGAGTTGACCACCGGCACCCCGAAGTGTTCGAGCAGCCGCACGGCGTACGAGTTGCGGGTGTGCGAGATCTCCCGGCTGACCGCACCCCGGTACGGGGCCTGGTGCTCGCCGGCCGCCTCTCCGCCGCGCGGCAGCTGGGCCGACCAGGTCCGGGTGTCCAGCTGTTCGAAGGCCACCCGGCGCTCGCGCAGAGCCGCCATGATCAGGCGTTCCTCGACGCGTACCAGCGAGGTGAGCAGGGCCAGCGGACGGTTGTCACCGGTCACGTCGGCGTCTCCTGTCGGTCGTCTGATCGGGTCGACGTGGTCACGCCGGCCCGTCCCGTCGTGGCGCGGTCACCCGCGGGTCCGGTCACGGGGTCACCGGCGGGTCCGGTCGCGCGGCCATCGGCGAGGTCGCCGGCGAGCAGGAGCAGGGCGTCGGTGAGCACGTCGACGGCCAGCCGGTACTCGGCCACCGAGATCCGTTCCTGCGCCGTGTGGCAGAGCCGCGAGTCGCCCGGTCCGTACGCGACGACCGGCACCCGCCAGACCGGTCCGACCACGTTCATGTCCGACGTGCCCAGCTTGCGCTTGGCCACCGGCTGGCCGCCGTGCTGCCGGACCGCCGTCGCGAAGGCCCGCCACAGTGGCCCGGTACGGGTGCCCCGAACCGCCGGCACGCTCTCGGTCACCTCGATCCCGACGCCGTCGGTGAGGCCACGCACCAGCGCGACGAACTCGTCGGCGTCGAAGTCGGGTGGGATGCGGCAGGACACGTCCGCGACCGCGGTCTCCAGGTCTCCGGTGATCCCGACCAGGGTCGGCATGATCCGGTCGAAGAGCGCGGTCTCCGCCGGTACGCCGTCGGTCAGCCGGGACCGCAGCGCGTGCCAGAGGCCGGCCACCGCCTCCGCCGCCGTCTCCTGGTCGGAGCTGGTGTGCGCCGGTGGCCGCCGGACGGTCAGCCGCAGCCGCAGCACCCCCTTGTAGCCGACCGCGATGCCGTACGCGCCGCTGGGCTCGCCGATCACCACCGCGTCGGGCCGCACGCCGGTGAGCAGGTGCCGGGCACCGACGGAGGCGCGTTCCTCGTCCACCGCCCCGACGACCAGCAGCCGACCGGGGAACCGGCCGGCGAGCCGGATCGCGGCGCTGACCATCGTGGCGAGTGGGCCCTTCGCGTCGACGGTGCCCCGTCCGTGCAGGACGTCGCCGTCGAGCCGTACCGGCGGGGCACCCGGCACGGTGTCGAGGTGGCCCAGCAGCATGACGGTGGGCCCGGTCGCGGCGTCACCGGTGCTGCCGATCACGTTGCCTACCTCGTCGAGCCGCGCGTCCAGTCCGGCCGCCCGCAGGTGCGCGGCGACGTGGCGGGCCAGGGCGTCCTCGGTGCCGGAGACCGACGGGATGTCGACCAGGTCCCGGAGCAGCCGCACCTCGGATTCGGCCACCGCCCCGGGCGTCATCGTCACCGCCCGCCCGGTCGGTCGGTGGGCGCGCCGTCGTCCGACCGCCAGCGGTTGAGGTCCACCAGCAGCATGTCCCGTACCCCGGTGCCGTTCTCCGCACCGACCGGGGTGACCTCGTGGGTCACCTCGCGGTCGGCGACGAACAACGAGTCCAGCGGCTCGGTGAGCGTCGACTCGACCGGCGGGCCCTGCCTGGGATGGATGACGGAGAGCCCACCCGTGCAGTTGTCCCGCCGGATGAGGTGCATCCCGACGAAGTGGTGGCCGTCGCTGTGCCGCCCCTCGGGCGTCGGCAGCCCGGCCGAGGTGGGCTGCGCGATGATCCGGACCAGGTGCAGGCCGACCTCCCAGTCGGTGATGCCGGACAGGTCCCGGGCGAGTCCGGCGTCCAGCGCGAGCAGGAAACGCAGCGCGGGTGAGCGCAGGAACTCCTCGGCCACCGGGGCGAAGACCCTGGTCCGCCCGCGCCAGAGCGGGATGGTGTCCTGCCGGAACGCCGTGTTGGCGAGCGGGGTGACCACGGGCCCGTCCGCGCCGAGGACCACCCGTACCCGCCCGTACCGGCGGCGGCGGTAGGTCACGCCCTCGGCGACCTGCTCGTCGACGGGCAGGTCCGCCCACGCCTCGCGCAGGGCGGCGAACTCCGGGTCGGGTAGCTGGGCGCGCAGGTGCTGACCGGCAAGGACGGCGAAACCGTCGCGGCGGATCGCCTCGGCATGGCCAGCTGACCCGGTGGTGCCGCTCGGCCGCACGGTGCGGTTGATGGTCATGTCGCCTCGTCCCCCCGTACCGCTGCGCTGCGCACCCGTGCCGGGTGCGGTGCACGCGGTGCCGGTCCTCGCCACGTCTGACGACCCTGACACGTCCGGCCGGGAAACGATCGTCGGTAGATTCCCCGACTGGTTGCTCCGGTGGACCGGTCCGTCAGGCCGTCCGGCCTGGGACGTCGTGCGTCACGGCACCGGCCCGGCCGACCAGGTGGGCGATCTCCGCCCGCGAGGAGACGGCCAGTTTGACGAAGATCCGCCCCAGGTGGGTCTCCACGGTCTTCGGGCTCAACGTCAGCAACCTGGCGATCTGCCGGTTCGTCAGCCCGCGCGCCACCAGGCAGGCGATCTCGGACTCCCGGGGACTGAGCAGGCCGAGGTGACCGGCGGCGGTCGGCGGCATCTCGACGGCGACCTCGGCCCGGGCGGATTCGACCGCCGCGACCAGGTGTGCCGGCGAGCCGAGCCGGGCCACCAGGTCGGCCGCGTGGTGGAGTTCGGCGTCGGCGGCCGACGTCGACCCGACACCGAGGTACCGCCTGGCGGCCAGCAGACAGGCCCGGACCGCCGTGGCCCGGCAGCCCGCACCGCCCTGCGCGCCCAGCCGCCGGGCCAGCAGGTGCGGCTCCTCGGCGTGGCTGCCGTTGACCTCGACCAGGACGAGCTGCGCGAGCGCGATCTGCTCCGGCAGCCCCAGCTCGGTCGCCACCACGCAGGCCCGCTTCGCCCAGATCGGGGCCGCGTCCTGCCCCAGCGCCGCACCGGCGCGGGCCAGCAGGCCGAAGGCCCGGGCCTGCTCGAAGGCGGGCAGCCGGACCAGGTCCTCGCCGCCGCCGCTCTCCAGCACCAGCAGGCGGCAGGCGTCGGCGTCGCCGGCGCGCAGCTGGGCCTCGGCCCGGACCAGTTGGGCCCGGTGCCACCAGGCACTGTTCACCACCGCGTCCACCGGGGACGTACCGGTGAGTTCCAGGGCCTGGTCGAGTTCGTCCCGCTCGAGGGCCACCTCGGCCCGGACGACCGCCGCCATCGCGGCCAGCAGGGTGCTGTCGGTACGGTCGGCGAGGGCCAGCGCGCGGGCGGCGAGCCCGGCGGCGTCGTCGAGCCGGCTCTCCCGCACCGCCAGCAGGGCGAGCCCGCACAGGGCCGCGACCTGTGCCGGAACGTCACCGCTGGGGCCGGCGACGAGCAGGCAGCGGTTCAGCCGGTCGTGGGCCGACGCCGGGCGTTCCAGCAGCAGGTCGGCCCAGCCGAGCCAGCCGAGCAACGCGGGACGGCCGGCCAGCTCGTCGGCGCTGAGCCGGCCGACCAGCTGGCCGCACTCGTCGGCGCTGCGGACGGCCGCGCCGGGCACCCGGGCGGCGAGGCGGACGACCGCGTTGACGGCCAACGCCTGCGCCTGGAGCACCCGCGACCCGCTGCCGACGGCCGCGACGATCGCGTCCTCGCACCAGGGTGGAGCGTTCTCCAACGGCCCGGCCTCGAAGGCCCCGGCCACGGAGAGCGCCACCCGCAACCGGGCGGAGTGCGCCCCGCCGTCGTGGGCCGGAGCCGTCCGCAGCGCACGGATCAGCAGGTCCTGCGCCTCCAGTGGGCTGCCGGCGAGCATGGCGAGATCCGCTCTGATCCCGGCGACCCGCGCCTGCTCGACTCGGTCCGTGGTGGTTGTGCCGGCCAACGCGTCCCGCCGGTCGAGCACGGACCGGACGGCGGCCAGGTCCGCCGCGCGCAGCTGGCAGCGCGCCAGGGCGGTCAGCAGCGGCCGGCGACGCCGGTCGCCCTCGGGGTCGGCCGGCAGCATCCGTTCCGCGGCGACGTACCAGCGCAGGGCACGGTCGTTGTCGGTACCGGCCACCGCCCGGGCCGCCGCGATCAGGACCTCGGCGGCGGCCACCGAGGCCACCGAGGCACCCCGCTCGACATGGTCGGCGTACGCCTGCACCGGCGCGCCCCGGTGCCGCAGCAGGTCGGCGGCGAGCTCGTGGGCGGCCAGCAGCCAGCCCTGGGGGGTGCTGCGGTACACCGCGGCCAGCAGCGCCGGGTGCACGAACCGGAAGGTGCCCACGCCCCGCCCGGCCTCCAGGAACCCGGCGTCGACCAGCTCGTCGAGGCCGGTGAGCGCGTCGGCGGACGCCAACCGGGACAGTGCCGTGACCAGCTCGACGTCGGCGTCGTTTCCGAGCACCGCGGCGGCCCGGGCGACCGAGCGTGCCCCCGGGGTCAGGGTCTCCAGCTCCGCGCAGAACTCCGCCGGTGGAACGGCGTCCGGCTGCGACCACCACGGCACCACCGGGCAGTACGGCTCACCTGTGCAGTTCCGCCAGTACTCCCTGAGCAGGGCCGGATTGCCTCCGCTGAGCGCCGGTGCGGACCTCAGGTGCCGCCCGCAGACCCGGCCCCGGCCGAGCGCCGCGACGTCGTCCGGGCCCAGCGGCGCCAGCTCGACGTGGGTCACCGAGGTGGGTGCCGTGCCGGAGGTCGTCGGCACCGCGCCGAACGGTGCGCCGGAGCGCCGCCGGTGGTACGTCAGGACGGTGAGCACCGGTGCGCGGGGCGGCCGGCGCAGCAGCTCGTGCAGCAGCGCCACGGTGGCCGGGTCGGCGCGTTGTACGTCGTCGAAGAGCAGCACCAACGGCCGGTCCGCGGTCAACCGGCCACAGAGCGTACGCAGCGCCGACGCGGCGTCGTAGGGTGCCGGCACGGCCACCGGCCCGTCGGTGGCCAGCCGGGGGAAGACGCCGGCCAGGGTCCGCCGGGTGACCGGGTCGAGGCCGGCGGTCAGCTCCGGCCGGTCGGCGAGGTCGTCCTCGAACGCCTCCACCACCGGGGCGTACGGCCGGTGTGCCCCGCGCACCGAGATCGCCACGCTCCGGAGCCGGTGTCCCCGGTCGCGGGCCAGTTCGGCGTACGCGCCCAGCAGGGCGGTCCGGCCGAGGCCCCGCGCCCCGGCGACGAGCAGGACACCGCCTACCGGCTCCACGGCCGTCAGGGCGTCGAGCCGGGCGGTGAAGAGCTGGAGCTCCCGGCACCGTCCGGCCAGACTCGACGGTGCCGATCGCGGTTGACCGAGGTCGAACACGTAACTCCCAGGGTGGAGGGGACCCAGGCGGTTGTTCCGGTTCAAGGGGCCGGCGCTCAAGGGGCCGGCGTTCAAGGGGCCGGCCGGGCCGCTCGCCGCAGCCGGCTGGTCGTCGGTCAGCCCGGCTGGGCGGTGTCCCGGCGGACACTCAGCGGCCGCATGTCCACCCAGACGGTGTCGATGTGGTCAAGGCACTCCTGCCGGCTGCCGGTCGTGCCTACCTCGGCCCAGCCGGCCGGCAGCTCGCGGGCGGCCGGCCAGATCGAGTACTGCTCCTCGTCGTTGCGGACGACCGTGTAGACGGTGTCGTCGGTGTCAGCCTGCATGTGCGCACCTCACGGACGGTGTCGGAGACTTGTGGATCATTTTTCCGGATGGTACGACACTTGCTCAACCGCAGCCTCCCGGCGAGGATGGCCCCTCCGCAACGAACGGGGAGGTCACGTGCGTCGTCGGCTACTCACGGCCAGGTGGGTTCCTCCCCTGATCGCCACGCTTGTGGTGGTTCTGGCGCTCGGCGGCTCGCTGTGGGTGATCTCACCGCCGGCGGCGGTGGGGTCGGGTGCGCCGGCTGACGCGTTCTCCGCCGACCGCGCACTGGCCCAACTCGACATCCTCGGCTCCGGCCCGCGCCCGACCGGTTCACCGGCCGCGGCGGCGGTCGGCGACCGGTTGACCGCCCGGCTCACCGCCCTGGGCCTGCGGCCGGAGACCCGCCGGGACACCGCCGCCCGGGTGGCGTCCGACGGGGCCCACCGGGTCGGCCGGGTGGCCAACATCCACGCTGTCATTCCCGGTCGCGAGCCAGGCGTGGGTGCCGTCTACCTGGTGGCGCACCACGACTCCATCCCGTTCGGCCCGGGTGCCGCGGACGACGGCATGGGGGTGCTCACCATCCTGGAGACGGCCCGCGCGGTGCTGGCCGGTCCGCCGCTGCGGCACGACGTGCACCTGCTCTTCACCGACGCCGAGGAGGCCGGCCTGCTCGGCGCACGGGCCTTCGTCGCCGCCGGCCTCGGTGATCCGGACCGGACAGCGGTAATCAACCTTGAGGCGCGTGGCAACCGCGGTCGGGCGGTGATGTTCGAGACCGGCGGCCGGTCGGGTTCGGTCGTGCCGGCGCTCTCCGGCGGCTCGGCGTTGGCCACGTCGATGGCGGGTGCGGTCTACCAGGTGCTACCCAACGACACCGACTTCACCGAGTTCCGCGCCGCCGGCTACACCGGTCTCAACTTCGCGCTGATCGACGGCTCGGCCAGCTACCACACCCCCCACGACACCGCCGACCGGCTCGACCCGGGCAGCGTGCAGGACCTCGGCGACCAGGTCCTGCGGGCCACCCGGAACCTCGCCGACGGTCCGCTGCGCACCGACGACGCCGGTGAGGTGAGCTACTTCCCGTTGTTCGGCACGACGGTGTCGTACCCGCGGGTGGTGGACCTGGTGGTCGCCGTGCTGGCGGCGGTGCTGCTGCTCGGCGCCGGCGTCCTCGCGCTGCGGCGGCGGGTCGCCCGGGGCCGGGCCACCGTGCTCGCCGCGTCGACCCTGCCGTTGTCGCTGCTCGGCGCGGCCGTGGTCGGACTGCTGGTCTGGCCGCTGTCGGTGCTGATCCGGCCGGCCCTGGGCGGGCTGGTGTTCAGCCTGCCGTACCGGCCGCTGCCGTACCTGCTGGGGTTGTCGCTGCTGGCGGTGGCCGGCACGGCCGGTTGGCTGGCGGTGCTGCGCCGCCGCGGGGTGGGTGGCCCGGAGCTGCTGCTGGCGGCCGGGGCCTGGTTCGCCGTGCTGGCCGTGGTCGCCTCGGTGCTGCTGCCGGGGGCCGGGTACCTCTTCGCCTGGCCGGCGCTGGCCACCGGCGGGGCCGTGCTGCTGCTGGTCCTGCTCGGTACCGACTCGCCGTGGCGGCCCGTCGTGCTGGCCGTCCCGGCCGCCGTCGCCGTCCTGCTGCTGACCCCGGTCGCCGTACTGGTCTTCCCGGCCGTGGGGCTGGCCGCCGCCGTGGTGCCGATGCTGCTGGTCGCCCTGCTCGGCGCGGCGGTCGCCCCGCTCGGCGGTCGGCTGCCGGCCGGCCGCCCGGTGCTGGCCGGCACGCTGGCCCTGACCCTGGGCGGGCTGGCCACGCTCGGCGTCGGGCTGGGCACCGAAAGGGTGTCGGTGGACCGGCCCGCGCAGGTAAGCCTCCTCTACACCGTCGATCTGGACACCGGTACCGCCCGGTGGGCCAGCGCGGGCGGGGCCCCGGACGCCTGGGTCGACCGGCACGTCGGGGACGACACCGGCAGCCTGGAAGAGGACTTCCCGACCCTCTACGACCCGGGCGGCTACCGCACCGGCCCCGCGCCCACCGTCGACCTGCCGGCCGCCGGGATCACCGTGCTCGGCCAGCGCCAAAACGACGACGTACGGGTGGTCCGGCTGCGGCTGGCCGTCCCGTCCGGGCAGGCCGACATGCTGGCGCTGTACGCCGACTCGGTGACCCCCCGCCTCGACGGCGTCACCGTCGACGGCGCGGTCCTGCCCGGTGCGGTCAACCGGCCATTCACCGACACCCCGTGGCGGTGGGGCAGCTACCTGTTCGGCGTACCGGCCGGGGGCATCGAGGTGGAGCTGCGGATCCGGGGCGCGGAACCGCTCGCGCTGCGGCTGCTCACCTACTCCGCCATCGGGCCGGCCGTGGCCGCCGATCCGCCGCCGGCCCGGGTGACCTGGTCGGCCGACGCGGCCGGCGAGGCGATCACCGCCCGCACCGTCCGGGTCTGACCACCTAACCGGCGGCCGGGGTGAGCCGGTGCCGGCGCAGCGCCACGTAGAACGGCTGGTGGTGGTCGCGGTAGCGGGCCAGCAGCGGGTTGTTCTCGGTGGTCTCGGCGTAGGCCGCCGGCCGCCGGACGAAGCCCCGGCTCCCGTTGACCTCGACGTGCCAGCGACCGGTCCGTTCCCAGTCCGGCAGGGCCCCCTCCGGCCAGCTCAGCGCCGCCGGGTCGAACGGCAGACCGACGGCTGCGCAGTAGGCGGCCATCGTCGCCGTCGGGCGGTCCACCAGGTCGTCGGAGTCCAGCACCACCGGTTCGTGCCCACCGGCGGCCCGGACCGCCTCGAACAGCTCGTGCATGTGCTCGATCCCGACGTCGGAGAGCCGCATGTCGGGGCGGAGCGCGTAGTAGGAGGGGATGATCTCCTCGGGCCGGCGGATCACGAAGGTGTGCCGGGCCGTGGCGAGGAAGTCCCGGTCCGCCAGCACCGCCGGGTACCGGTAGTCGGTGGTGTCCTTGAAGAAGACCGGCCCGTCGTCGCCGAGCGCCCGCAGCGCCCCGATCACCTGCCGGTGGTCGGCGGCGGTGACGGTACCGATGGTGACCTGCCCGAAGTCGGTCACCCCGCAGAACGGCTCGTGCACCGTGCGCAGGTCACCCCGGGCCACCATGGACCGGTAGAAGGCGGTGGAGCGGGACCTCGGCGCGCTCCAGAGCGCGACGATCGGGGCGGTCACCGGCCCGCCTCCCGTTCGGTCAGCAGGTCGCGCAGCGTCGCGGCGAGCGCCGGCGCGGCCGGCTGCCCCATCATCGCGTAGTGGTCGCCGGCCACCCGGTGCTCGCGCAGCCCGCCGGTCACCAGCGCACCCCAGCCGGTCCGGAAGCGTTGCGGGTCTCCCCCGTCCGTGGCCAGCAGCAGGTCCACCGGGCCGGCGAAGGGTTCCGGACGCCACACCGCCCCGGCCGCCACGGTGGCCAGGAAGACCCGGGCCCGGGCCGCCACGTCCGCAGGCCGCATCCCGGCGGTGAGCCCGGCGTCGGCCAGCCGGGCCAGCAGCACGTCGAACTGCTCCGGCTCCGGCCGGCCGCGCAGCTCGGCCGCCTCCAGCGCCGGTGGTTGCGCACCGATCGACAGGGCGAAGTCGGCCGCGAACAGCGCCAGCACCTCGGCGGTCTCCGGCGGTTCGGCAAGCATCGGCGGCGGCGCGGCGTCGAGCAGGGCCAGCAGCCCGACCTCGGCGCCGTCGGCCCGCAGCCGCTGCGCCACGGCCAGCGCCAGCCCGCCGCCGGTCGACCAGCCCACCAGGTGGTACGGCCCCTGCGGCGTGGTGGCCCGGATCAGCGCGGCGTACCGCTCGGCCATCTCCGGCACCGAGGTCAGCGGTGGCGTGCCGGTCAACCCGACGGCGTCGATGCCGTACCCGGGCCGGTCCGCGCCGAGGTGCCCGGCCAGGTGCAGGTACGCAAGCGACGACCCGCCACTGGAGTGCACGAACCAGACCGGCGGCCGACCGGTGCCCGGGTGCAGCGGGACCGGCCCCCCGGTGTTCTCCTCGGCGGTGCCGCCCACCGCGCGGGCCAGCTCGGCGATGCTCTGGTGGGTGAAGAGCAGCCGGACGCTGATCCCGAGCCCACGGCGGTTGACCAGGTCGACGACCCGGATCGCGACGATCGAGTTGCCGCCCAGCTCGAAGAAGTTGGCGAGCACGCTCACCTGGTCGAGTTCCAGCACCTCGCACCAGACCTCGGCCAGGGTCCGTTCCACGTCGTTGCGCGGCGCCAGCATCGGCGTCGCGGGGGCGGCCTGTCCCGGCTCGGGCAGCGCGGCGGTGTCCACCTTGTTGTTCGGGGTCAACGGCAGGGCGTCGAGCCACTCGTACGCCGCCGGCACCATGTGCTCCGGCAGGTGGGCCCGGAGGGCGACCCGGAGGTCCTCGGTGTCGGGGCGCGGCTCTCCGGCGGCGGCCACCAGGTACGCCACCAGCCGGGCCTCCCCACCGGCGGAAGCCCGGGTGACCACCGCCGCGTTGCCGACGCCGGGCACCGCGCGCAGCGCCGCCTCGATCTCACCGAGCTCGATCCGGAAGCCGCGCACCTTCACCTGGTGGTCGGCGCGTCCGTGGAACTCCAGCCGCCCGTCGGAACGCCACCGCACCAGGTCACCGGTGCGGTAGAGGCGGCCGGTGCCGGCGGCGTCGGGGCCGTACCGTTCGGCGGTCAACGCCGGCCGGCGGTGGTAGCCCCGGGTCACCCCGGCCCCGCCGATGGACAGCTCCCCGGTGATGCCGACCGGCACCGGTCGCTGCCAGCGGTCGAGCACCCGGACGACGGTGTTGGCGATCGGTCGCCCGATCGGCACGGCGGCGGCTGCGGTGTCCCCGGGCTCTCCGGCGGGCTGGGTGGTGGACCAGATGGTGGTCTCGGTCGGGCCGTACATGTTGACGATCCGGGCGTCGGTGGCGTCGGTCAACGCCGCCAGCAGCGCGCCGGGCAGGGCCTCCCCGCCCACCAGCAGGGTCCGCAGCCGGGCCAGCCCGGCCCGCCCGTGCGGGTGCTCGACCAGCAGCCGGGCCAGCGCCGGGGTGCACTGCAGGTGGGTCACCCCGTGCCGGGCGATCAGCGCGGGCACCGACTCGTCGGCCGGGTCGTCGGGGCCCTGGTCGCGGCCGGTCTGGGTCGGCTGTGCGCCGGTGACGAGCCGGCGTAGCCGGTCCAGGTGGGGCAGGGCCGCGAGCACCTCGTCCCGGTCCACACCGAAGTCGACCAGGCAGGCAATCTCGTCGACGCCGACGCCTACCAGCCGGTCGACCAGCGGCAGGCAGTCCTCGGGGGTGCCGAAGAGGCCGCTCTCGTGCACGTACCTGTCGAAGGCGTGGTCGAGGACGACGTCGATGTCGTCCGCGCTGACCGTGCCGGCGGCCACGTCCATCCCCATCCGCTGGGCGAGCGTACGGACCAGGTCCAGCGAACCCCGCAGGTACTCGATGAACGGCCCGCGTACGGTCCGCAGCACCCGGTCGTGGTCGTCGCCGACGAACGCGTGCAGCATCAGGGTGACGTGGCCGTCGGTGCCGGTGGCCTCCCGATGCGCGGCCCGGTACCCGGCGATCTTCTCGGCGAGCTGGTCGACGTCCTGGCCGAGCAGGTGGGTGAGCAGGTTCGCGCCGATCGCGCCGGCCTTGCGGAAGGTCTCCGGGCTGCCGGCCGCGGTGATCCAGACGGGCAGTTCCGGCTGCACCGGCCGGGGCCGGATCCGGACGTCGACCGGCGCGCCGGCACCGCCGGGCAGCCGGACCGAGCCCCCGCGCCACAGCTCACGCACCGCTTCGAGCTGCTCGACCATGACCGTACGCCGGTCGGCGTAGTTGTCCGGGGCGAAGACGAAGTCGTCGGCGTGCCAGCCCGACGCCACCGACAGCCCGACCCGGCCGTGCGACAGGTTGTCGATCACCGACCACTCCTCGGCGACCCGTACCGGGTGGTGCAGGGGCAGCACGACGCTGCCGGCCCGGATGGCGACCCGCTCGGTGACCATGCTCAGCGCCGAGGCGACGACCGCCGGGCTGGGATAGTTGCCGCCGAAGGCGTGGAAGTGCCGCTCCGGCACCCAGACCGCGCTGAACCCGTGCCGGTCGGCGAACCGCGCCCCGTCGAGCAGGAGCTGGTACCGGTCGCCGGGCAGCTCCGCGTCGCTGGCGAAGTAGAAGAGGCTGAACGCGGTGTCCGTGGGGGTACGCGGGGCGGGCCGGGCCGGCAGCACGTCGGCGGCCCGGCCACCGGCGACCACCACCCGCAGGCCCCGGGTGAGGGTCCAGAGCAGCTCCAGCACGGAGATGTCGAACGAGACACTGGTGACCGCGAGCCAGGTGCCGGGGCCGTCCTCGCCCCCGACCTCGATCTGCTGGTCCATGGCCAGGAAGAAGTTCAGCACCTGGGCGTGCTCCACGACCACGCCCTTGGGACGCCCGGTGGACCCGGAGGTGTAGATGACGTAGGCGGCGTCCCCGGCCAGCACGTCGTCGACGGCGGCGACCGGTTCCGCCCCGCCGTCGGCGTCCCGCTCCGGCCGGTCGTCGGCGTCCCGCTCGGGCCCGTCGTCGGCGGCAGCGTCGGCGAGGTCCACCAGGCGCGGGCCGGCCGGCAGCGGTCCCAGACACTCCCGACCGGCCTCGTCGACAAGCACCGCGACCGGTTCGGCGTCGTCGAGCATCAGCCGCAGCCGGGCGAGCGGGTACTCCGGGTCGAGCGGGACGTAGGCGGCCCCCGACCGCAGCACCGCCAGCAGCGCCACCACCAGCTCCGCCGAGCGGCCCGCGCAGATCCCGACCAGGGTGCCCGGCCGGGCACCGACGGCACGCAGCCGGGCCGCGAGCCGGTCGGCCCGCTCGGCGAGTTCCGCGTACGACAGCCGGGTGTCGCCGTGCACGACGGCCACCGCGTCCGGGGTACGCCGCACCTGCTCGGCGACGGCGTGGTGGATCAGCCGCGCCGGGCCCGGTGCCAGGTCGGTGGCCGTCCACTCGCCGAGGATCAGGTCCCGTTCCGCGCCGGTGAGCAGCTCCAGGCCGCTCAGCCGGGTGTCCGGGTCGGCGGTTACCTGACGCAGCACCTCCGTGAGATGGTCGAGCAGGCGGCTCATCCGGTCGTCGTCGAAGAGTTCGGTGGCGTACTCCAGCTCCAGGTCGATCCCGCCCTGGTCCGGAGCCTCGGCGGCGCTGATCGTGAGGTCGAACCGCGAGGTGCCGAGCGACACCGGCAGCTGGTCGACCCGGACGTCACCGAGGGCCAGCTGTCCGGCACCACCGTCGGCCAGGTAGAGCGCCACCTGGAACAGCGGGTTGCGGCTGGGGTCGCGGGCCGGCCGCAGCTCGTTCACCAGGTGGTCGAAGGGCAGGTCCTGGTGGTCGTGGGCGCCGAGAACCGCCTCGTTAACCCGGTCGAGCAGCTCGCCGAAGGTGGGGTCACCGGCGGTGGACATCCGCAGCACGACGGTGTTCGCGAAGAAGCCGAGCAGCGGCTCCACCTCGGAGCGCGTCCGACCGGAGAAGATCGACCCGACCGGCACGTCGAGCTGCCCGGTGTAGCGGCTCAGCAGGGCGGTGAACCCGGCGAGCAGGACCGGCAGCAGCCGGACCCCGGCCCGGTCGGCCAGCGCGGCGATCGACCGGTGCAGCTCCGCCGGGAGCCGCCGGCCCAGCACCGCACCGGCCCAGGTCGGCTCGGCCGGTCGGGGACGGTCGGTAGGCAGGTCCAGCACGGGCAGGCCGGCCAGGCGGTCCCGCCAGTAGGTGAGGTGCCGGGTGGCCCCGTCGCCGGCGAGCTGCCGCTGCTGCCAGGTCGCGTAGTCGGCGTACTGCACGGCCAGTGGGGCCAGGCCCGGAGTCCCGCCGGCACGGGAGGTGGCGTAGAACTCGCCGAGCTCGCGCACCAGCAGCCCGGTCGACCAGGCGTCGGTGGCGATGTGGTGCACGGCCAGCACGAGCACGTGGTCGTCGGGGTCGAGCCGGGCGACGGTGGCCCGGAACAGCGGCCCGGCCGCCAGGTCGAACGGTTGGGCGGCCAGCTCGGCGGCGAGTTCCCGGGCCCGCTGGTCGCGCTCCTGCGGCGGGATCCCCGGCAGGTCGTGCACCGGCAGGTCGAGCCGGTCCGGCGGCGGGTCGACGACCTGCCGCGGACCGGCCTCGGTGTGCACGTACCGGGTCCGCAGCACCTCGTGCCGGCCGACCACCCGGCGCAGCGCGTCGGCGAGCAGGTCCAGCTCGACCGCGCCGCGCAGCCGCAACGCGTACGGGATGTTGTAGAGCGGCAGTCCCGGTGCGAGCTGGTCCAGGAAGTACAACCGCTGCTGCGCGTACGACAGCGGAAGCGGCTCGTCCCGGCCGACCACCGGGATCGCACCGGCCACCGGGCGCCCGGCGCGGGCCGCCCGCAGTTGCTGGATCAGCTGGGCGCGCTGGGTGGGCGGCAGCGCCATAAGCCGGTCCCGCATGTCCGGTCGGTCGATCATCGGGCAGCCTCCGCAGGTGGGGCGTCACGGGAGCCGGGGACCGGGCCGAACAGGACACCGCCGGTAGAGTGGTTCGGGATGCTTCACGCCACTCTTCGCCCAGCCGGGCGAGCGGGCCAGTCAGGGATTACCCCGACCGGCGGAGGGAGCCGACGGTGAGCCTCGCCGAGCTGGGTTGGGACGACGAGCGCGACCGGGCCTTCGCCGCACTGCGCAACGCCGGCCGGACCCCCGCCCGGGTCGCCCGGGTGGACCGCGGCACCGCCCTGCTGTACGCCGCCGCCGGGCCGGTCCGGGCCCGGATCGTCGACGGTCGGCACCGGTCGGCCGCCCCGGCGGTGGTGACCGGTGACTGGGTGGCCCTGCGGGCCGGTGAACCGCCCACCGTCGACGTGCTGCTCGACCGGCGCGGCACGGTACGCCGGCCGGCCTCCGGAGGCGGGGTGCCCGACCAGGTGCTGGGCACCAACATCGACGTGCTGGCCGTGGTGGAGGCGCTGGATCCCGCGCCGGAGGCGCTCCGGGTGGGCCGGTTGCTCACGCTCGCCTGGCAGTCCGGTGCCGTACCGGTGCTGGTGTTGACCATGGCGGACCGGGTGGCGGATCCGGCGGCGGTGGCCCGGCAGTTGGCCGACGACGCACCCGGGGTGCCGGTGCACCCGGTCGACGCCACCGATCCGGCGCAGGTGGCGGTGCTGCGGCGGTACCTGTCCGGCGGGCGCACCCTGGGCCTGGTCGGCGCGCCGGGGGTCGGCAAGTCACTGCTGGCCGCCACCCTGGCGGCCACCGCCACGACCGACGGCCGGGCCGCGACAACCGACAGCCGGGCAACGCCGGACGACGACGGCCGGGCCGCGACGCCCGGCGGCGGTCGGGTGCTGGTCCGGGTGCCCTCGGGCGGCTGCGTGCTGGACACCCCCGGTCTGGCCGGCACCGGTCTGCTCGGGGCGGCCGAGGCGGTCGACCGCACCTTCGCCGACGTCGTGGCGCTGGCCGCGGAGTGCCGGTTCCCGGACTGCGCGCACCTGACCGAGCCCGGCTGCGCGGTGCTGGCCGCGATCGACGACGGCGTGCTGCCGGCCCAGCGGTTGGCCAACTGGCAGCGACTCGGCCGGGAGATCGACTGGGAGACCCGCCCCCAGGAGGCCCGGATCGCCTCGGCCGCCCGATGGGAGCAGCGCCGGGCCCAGCGCCGCGCCCGGGGCTGACCCCGACCCGCCGGCCGGACCCCGCGCGCCGCCCGTCGCGCGCCCGCCGGTCGGTCAGGTGCGAGCCGGTTCCCGCGCGGCCAGCGGGCCGGTGGCGGCGATCGAGGCGGCGGCGGCGATGTCGAGCAGGTCGCGGACCATGGCCGCGGAGGCCGGCTCCGCCCCGGGCTCCAGACTCGACGCGACGATCCGGTCCACCTCGTCGCTGTGGTAGACGACGCCCATCTCGTCGGGGGTCAGCCCGGCCAGCGGGTGGGTGAGCGGCACGGCGGTGGGGCGCACCGACAACCGGAACCCGCCGTCGGTGGCCTCGGCCAGGCAGAGCAGCACGATGCGCTCACCGCGTTCCGCGGCGGCCGTCACCGCCTCCCGGGTCACGCCCCGAATGCCCTCGACCCGCACGTCACCCAGCTTCGCCTGCTGGTCGAGCACGGCGTTGACGGTGATGACGAGCTTGCACGCGGCGTCCAGCCCGTCGACGTCGAGCGACGGGTCGGCCTCGGCGATGCCCCGGCGTTGCGCGTCGGCCAGGGCCTCGGCGTACCCCTGGCCGGCCTCCATGGCCCGCAGGATGCTCTGCGTGGTGCCGTTGAACAGCGCCTCGATCCGGGTGATGCCGGCACCGGCGAGGTCCCGGGCACCGATGTTCACCACCGGCAGGGCCCCGGCCACGCAGGCACTGAACCGCAGCCGCGGCCCCGGGTGCCGGTGCGCCAGCCCCCACCCGTCGCGCAGGTCGGCGGCGCCGGTCAGCTCCTCGTACGCCAGCGCCAGCGGGCCCTTGTTGGCCAGCACGGCGTGGGTCCCCAGCGCCAGCGCGGTGCGTACCGTGCCCAGGCCCGGCTCACCGTCGTCGAGGTTGACCGGGGTGGCCTCCAGCAGCACGTCCGGCCGCAGCTCGGTGACCAGCTCGGCGGGGGTCAGCCCGGGACGACCCACCCCGGGCAGCTCGGCGACCGGACGACCCTCGCGTACCGTCCGCCGGATCGTGGCGAGGTCGAGGCCGGCCGGGTCGACCGCCGCGCCGCCGTGCTCGGCGACGCCCACCAGGACGAACTCCAGACCGTGCCGGCGCCGCAGCTCGGCGGCCCGTTCGTCCAGGATGCGCAGCACCCCGGAACCGACGTTGCCCAGACCGGCGAGGACCAGCCGCCACGGCCGGTCCGCCGGGGGCCGGGGATGCGGGGACGCTACGGACTCAGGCATGGTGGCACTCCTCAGCGGGTGGCTGGTCGGCGGGCGGACCCGACAGCGGGTGCCACCGGGTCAGGGGATCGACCATCGGCCAGTTTGCCAAGGTGGTGCCAGGTCGGCGACTCGTCCGCGCGCCGGGGAGTGCTCGTCGCCCCGGTCAGCGGGTCTTCTTCGCCGCCCGCTTGCGGGGTGGCGTCAGCAGGTCCGCGATCGTGGCGATCGCGGACGGCACCAGGCGGTAGTACGCCCAGACGCCACGCTTCTCCCGCTCGATCAGGCCGGCCTCGGTGAGGATCCGGAGGTGGTGGCTCACGGTCGGCTGGGAGAGGCCGAGCGGCGCGGTGAGGTCGCTGACGGACGCCTCCCCCGCCGGCGAGGCCTGAATCAGGCTGAGCAGTCGCAGCCGCGCCGGATCGGCGAATGCCTTCAGCACTCCCGCAAGCCGCTCGGCATCGGCACGCTTGATCGGCTCGCCGGCGAGGGGCGAGATGGCCGGCGTCGAAGTCTTCGCAGTTCCCACGCCTTGCATAGTGGCAGCAACAGCGCCGGTCGGCGGCGAAACGAGGGCGGAATCACCGCGAGGCGGTGCGGCCCGTCACGCCGGCTCGGGTACGCCGCCCGGCTCGCCGTCGTCGGGCATCGGCTCGACCGGTGCGTCCGGCAGCGTGTCGGGCGTACCGGGAAGCAGTTCCTCGGCGTTGTCCGGCACCGGCTCACGCGGGTCCAGGGGTGGGTAGACGTCCGGATCGAGGTCAGGATTTGTCATCGGGCAAGTATCCGTCACCATCGCCGGCACCGCCTCCGGAGCCGCGGACGCGGGCCCGACGACCGCGCCGCCGTTCACCACAGACCCTCCATCTGCGCGACGGAGCTGGCCGGCGGCGGCTCCCGGAGGAAGACGTCGAGCAGGAAGTCCGGCTCCTCGTGACGAGCTGTGCGGGCCAGCCCGTCCAGGTCACCGAGGAGCCGGTGCACGTCGTCCCCGCTGCGTACGTGGTCGGGCACCGACGGGCGCCAGTGCACCGCGACGAGCGTCCCGCCCGGCGCGAGCGTCGCCATCACGCGGCTGGTCAGCAGGTCGAATCCGGCGTCGTCGAGGTAGTGGAGGGTGAAACCTGAGGCCCGTCCTATCCCCTGGGGTCGGAACCCCGTCCGGCCTGTCGTGCCTTGCCGATCAGCCCCAGGTGGGTGTGCTCGAACCCGTCGGTCGTCTTGAGGCCGTAACCCAACGCGCGGTCGACGGCGATGTGGAACACCCACGCGACGGCCAGCACCCCGAGCCAGCCGATCTCGTCGCGGAACGCGGCTGCGGCCACGGCCACCGCGCCGAGCAACGCCGGCACCGTGTACGAGTGGACCACGTTGTAGCAGAAGGCGCCGAGGCGCGGCCCCCGCAGGTAGCCGAGCATGGACAGGTCGAAGACGAGGAAGAGGGCGAGCAACGACCACCACGGGTATCCGACGGCGACGGTCACCACGACGGCGAGGGCCGCGACGACGACGGCCTCGACACGCTGCGCCACGACCGGGTTCAGCTCTGGCATCTCCACACCTCGATCAGGGGGTGTCGCTCGAACCCATGGTACGGGGCGTTCCCCCGGGTCCTCTTCTTCGGTAGATTTCGGTCGACGTGCAGCAGGACGGTGACGACAGCCTCGATCCGCGGGTCCTCCGGGAGATGGTGGACGACCGGGTGGTCGACGCCGTCCTGATCGGGCTGGCCGCCGCGGTGGGCCTGACCGCCGCCGTCCAACAGGCGAACGACCCGGTGCCGGTGTCCGCCTGGATCCTGGCCGCGGACTGGGTCGCGGGGGTGCTCGGCTGCCTCGCGCTGTGGTGGCGGCGCCGGTTCCCGGTCGTACTCGGCGTCGTCCTGACCGTGGCGAGCGCGTTCTCCGAGACGGTCGCCCCGGCCGCGATCGTCGCGTTGTTCACCGTCGCGGTGCACGGCTCGACCAGGGCGACGCTCGCGGTGTGCGCGGTCAGCCTCGCCGCGCTCGGCACCCATCAGCTGCGCTGGCCCGAGCCGGCGGTCCCGCCGTTGACGGTGTTCGTCATCATCGGGCTGGGACACCTCGCCACCGTGGCGTGGGGCCTGTCCGTGCGCAACCGGCGGGCGTTGGTCGCGTCCCTGCGGGCACGGGCGGCGGCGGCCGAGGTCGAGGCGCTGCTGCGGGCCGAGCAGACCGCGCGGGAGGCCCGGGAGGCGCTCGCGCGGGAGATGCACGACCTCCTCGGGCACCGGCTCTCCCTGCTCAGCGTCCACGCGGGTGCCCTCACCTACGCCCGCGACGCGCCGGCCGAGGACCGGGCGCGGGCGGCCGAGGTGGTCCGCGAGAACGCGCACCGGGCCCTGCAGGACCTCCGCGAGGTGATCGGGGTGCTCCGGGCCCCCGTGGGTGAGGAGCTGCCGATGCCGGGCGCCGAGGACGCCCTGGAGCTGATCGAGGAGGCCCGCCAGGCCGGCACGGCGGTCGAGCTGCGCGACGAGGCCGGGGTGACGACCGGCGACCGGAACATCCCGGAGACGTACGGCCGCACGCTCTACCGCCTCGTCCAGGAGGGCCTGACCAACGTGCGCAAACACGCCCCGGGTACGCCGGTGCTGATCCGGATCACCGGGCGACCCGGCGACCGGGTGACCGCCGAGGTGGTCAACGGGCCCCCGGCGGATCCACCCTCGCGCCCGGACGGTGCCGGTGCGGGGCTGCGCGGGTTGCGGGAACGCGCCCAGCTCGTGGGCGGGCGGCTCGACCACGGACCGACGAACTCGGGCGGCTGGCGGGTCCGGCTCCGGCTACCCTGGCCGTCGTGACCCATCCGATGCCCGCCGACGGCACGGGCGACCCGGTCATCGACGTGCTGCTGGCCGACGACGACCCGGTGGTCCGGTTCGGGCTCAAGATGATCCTGAGCGGCGCCCCCGACCTGCGGGTGGTGGCTGAGGCGAGCGACGGCGCGGAGGCCGTGGAGCTGGCCCGGCGCCACCGGCCCGACGTGGTGCTGATGGACATCCGGATGCCCGACACCGACGGGCTCACCGCCACCGAGACGCTGCGCAGCGGTGCGTCCGGCCCGCAGGTAGTGGTGCTCACCACCTTCGACGCCGACGCCCAGGTGCTGCGTGCCCTGCGGGCGGGCGCGGCAGGTTTCCTCCTGAAGGACACCCCGCCGGACGAACTCGTCGTCGCGATCCGGCACGCGGCGCAGGGCCGCCCCGTGCTCTCGCCCGAGGTGACGCGTCGGCTCATCGCGCGGGTCGCGGAGCCGGGGCAGGACGACCGGCAGCAGGCCGCCCGACGGCGGCTCGACGTGCTCGCCGACCGGGAGCGGACGGTCGCGGCCGAGATCGGTGCCGGGCGCACCAACGCGGAGATCGCCGCACGGCACCACCTCGGCCTGACCACGGTCAAGACCCACGTGTCGGCGATCCTCACCAAGCTGGACCTCAACAACCGCGTGCAGGTGGCACTGCTCGTGCAGGAGGCCGGGCTCACCCCCCTGGAGTGACCGGGCGGTCAGCTGCCGTACCCGCGCTCCTACTTTGGTTGGTGGATCCGGAGCCTTGGACGGAGAACGGAGCCGGGTGGCCCGCCTAGCGTCGATGTCATGCGACTTTCATCCCGACATAGCCGCGTGTCACCCGTACCCCTTCGGATCGGCGCGGCGCTGGCCGGCGCGGTGCTGGCCCTGACCGGTTGCACCGGTGCGGCCGGACCGGCGGCGCCGGACCGCCCGGTGGCGGCCGTCGGCCCGACCGGGCCCGCGCCGACCCCGGACCCGGTGCAGTGGAAGGAGTGCGGGCCGGGCCGCGACTGCGCCACCGTCGAGGTGCCGCTGGAGTACACCGACCCCGACGGGAAGCAGATCCCGCTCGCCGTGACCCGGCACCGGGCCACCGACCCGGACCGGCGCATCGGCAGCCTGTTCATCAACCCGGGTGGTCCGGGGGTGTCGGCCACCGAGACGGTCGCCTCCATCGACGCCGCCCACGACAAGGGTCCCTACTCGCCCGAGGTCGTCGCCCGGTTCGACGTCGTCGGCATGGACCCGCGCGGTGTCGGTGAGTCCGGTGCCGTGCGGTGCCTGACCGACGAGCAGCGGGCCGAGCAGGCAGCCGAGGACCGTGACCCGACCGTCCCCGGCGGAAAGCCGTTCGGCAAGCTGCTCACCGACGCCCGCACCTTCGCCAAGGGCTGCCTGGACCACCAGAGCCCCGAGTTCCTGGCGAGTCTCTCCACCGACAACGTGGCCCGGGACCTGGACCAGGTGCGCGCCGCGCTCGGCGAGGAGAAGATCACCTTCTACGGCGCCTCCTACGGCACGGTGGTGGGTCCCATGTACGCCACGCTCTTCCCCGACCGGGTACGCCAGATGGTGATCGACGCCCCGGTCGACACCGGCCTGTGGCAGAACGACCCCCTGCGGCTCCTGGACGACGTCGCCCGCTCCAACGAGGAGACGCTCGACGCCTGGTTCAAGACCTGCCGCGCCGAGGGCGTCAAGGTGTGCGCCTTCGGCGACGGTGATCCGGAGGCCGCGTTCGACGCCCTGATCACCAAGCTGGAGGCGAAGCCGCTGCGGGTTCCCCCGGTCGAGGGCCTCACGCCGGGCGGCACGCTCGACGGGGCGATGGCCCTGGAGGCCGTGCGCGCCGCCGCCGGCAACCGGACACTCTGGCCCACGCTCACCGCGGGTCTGCTCGCCGCTCAGCGGGGCGACGGCACGGCTCTGCACTTCGTGGTCTCATTCGTCACGGTCGCGCCGTTCGGCGCCCCGTTCGCGAGCCTCCAGGAGCCGCACAACGCCGTCCGCTGCGTCGACTGGCCGGAGCTGGGCAAGCTGTCCGAGCACCACGCCGCGGCGAAGAAGATCACCGGGCGTGGCGAACGGCTCGGCAGCCGGGCCGCCTACAGTGCGCTCAACTGCGCGTCGTGGCCGGTCGAGAACAAGGACCGGTTCACCTCCGAACTCACCGGTGCCGGCGCCCCGCCGATCCTGGTGGTCGGTGGTCGACTGGACAACGTGTCGCCGCACCACTGGGCCGAGAACATGACGAAGCGGCTGGCGGACGCCGTCCTGCTCACCCGCGAGGGCGTCGGCCACACCTCCTACCGGATGAGCGGCCCGTGCGTCGACGCGGCCGTGGACGCCGTACTGATCGACGGGGTGCTGCCCGCCGACGGCACCGTCTGCGACGACGTGCCCCCCGGCACCACCCGGCCGCCTGCTCCGCAGGGGTAGCCAGGGAGGCGCTCAGTCCCCCTGCTCCAGCGGTAGCCGTCTATGCTGTGCCGGTCGACAGCGATCCGCACCCCGGTGCGGTGGGGAGGTCCAGGGCAGTGGGACTGAGCGTCGTCATCCCGTACTTCCGACAGGCCCGGTGCCTGGACCTGACGCTCGGTGCGCTGGCGGCACAGGACCCGGACGCGGGCCGCTTCGAGGTCCTCGTCGTCGACGACGACTCCCGGGACGACGTGGACGCCCTCGTCCGCGCCTACCAGGACCGACTCGACCTGCGGCTGATCCGGTTGCCGGTCAACCGGGGCCGGGCGGTGGCCCGCAACCGGGGCATGGCCGAGGCCACCGGCGACCGGATCGTCCTGCTCGACGCCGACTCGCTGGCCGGCCCCGGGCTGATCGGTCGGCACGCCCGGTTCCACCGCAGCCGCCCGGAGGACGTGCTGTTGGGTGCCCGGATCGAACACGACTGGCGGGCGGTGCACGACCCCACCCGACCCCCGGCACCGTCGGCGTACCACACCGACCTGCGCTACCGGTGGGGCCTGGACCCGGGGACGTTCGCCGACCACCCGGCCCCGTGGATCTTCGGCTACAGCCATCACATGTCGGTGCCGTCGGCCCAGGTCCGGGCGGTCGGCGGTTTCGACGAACGCTTCGTCCGGTGGGGGCACGAGGACGTCGAGTTCGCCTACCGGCTCTTCCTGGCGGGCCGACGGCGAGCGGGTCACTTCCACTTCGACCCGCTCGCCCTCTGCCACCACATCCCGCACTTCCGGGAGACCGCCAACAGTTGGGCGGAGGCCGGCCAGCTGCTGACCTACATGATCGACAAACACCGTACGCTGGAGTTGGAGCTGTACAAGGACGGGCCGATGGGGGTCGCCGCGGCCCTGCCCACGTACCTGGAACGGCTGCGGGCCCTGCACGACTGGGACAACCGGGCCGCCCGCGACGAGGCCCTCGCCGCGCTACCGGCCCGGCAGGAGCCGGGTCGACTGGTGATGGGCATCGGACTGGCCGACCGCGTGCCGTTCACCGGGCACACCGAGGTGCTGGACCAACGGCCGCCGACCGAGGCGCCGCCCGGACTGATCGGCCTGCGCCTGCCGTTCCCCGCCGACCACTTCGCCGACCTGCTCCACCTGGACGTGTGGCGGACCGCCGCACCGGACCACCTATCCAGGATGGTGGTCGAAGGGCTACGGGTGGCCCGGACGGTGTACCTCGGCGCGTCGAAAGGTGTCCCCACCGCGGACGAGGTCGGCCTGGTCGACTGTCCCGAACACCTCTGCGACATGCTGCGCGGGCACACCGACAGCGAGGTGGTGCACGACGGTGACCACGCCTGGCTGATCCGGATCAGAAGGGGATAGTCCCGCCCCGCGCACCACGGCCGCCGGGTGCGCGAATGGATGTTCGGGCAGCCATGACACCCGGACGGTCGATCCATTGGGGACTGTCGGATTCCCGCTTTCGAGGGCCGGTTCCGCGCCGGAGGATGCTCTTCCAAGCTCCTCTGTCAGGTCCGCTGTGGAGGTGTCCGCAGGCGAAGGCGGTGAACGATGCGTTGTGTCACCTGTGGTGCCGACACCGATGCGGTGCTCCCCACCTGCCAGCGCTGCGGTTCGGCCCTGCCCGGCGCCGCCGCCGTACCGCAGGTGCAGTCGCCGGCCCACCCGGTGGGACCCGTGCCACCGGTGCCGCCCGGTGCTACGGAGCCGCCGGTCGTGCCGTCCGCGTCGCCGGGGTCGGCCGTGGCGGCACCGGTCCCGTGGTGGGACCTGCTGCTCTGCGCGGTCCTGCTCGTTGCCTGGCTGCTGGTGGTGCTTCTGCTCGCCTTCGCCCGGGGCGCCCGGGACCTCTCCCTGGTGCCGGATCGGCTGGCCCTGTGGCACCACCTGCTCGCCGCGCTCGCGGTGGCCGTCTACCTGGTGAGCGCCGTCCGGGGCGTACCCGAGACACCCGGGCACACGCTGGCGCGCAACATCCGGGGATCGGGGCGTGCCGGCGATCTGGCGCGGGCGGTCCGACTCCTCCTGCCCAGCCTGCTGGTGACCGTTGTGGTGGCGCTCATCGCGGGAGTGACCGTGCCGCTGCCCGCGAAGGTCTCCGGACCGGTGGTCACCGCCACGCCGCCGCCCGCCGCCGACCCGGTGCCGGTCGACACGACGCCGGCGCCCGCCCCGTCCGCGATGACGGCATCGGCACCGGAGACGCTGACCGGGATCGACGATCCGGACGCCCGGCGGCTTGCGCAGGCCGTGGCGGTGGATGCCCTGCTCTCCGAGTCGATCAATTCGCGCAGCGACCTGGCGGTCGGCATAGCGGCGGTGGGACAGTGCCGCGATCTGGAACGTTCACTCGGGCTGCTGGAGGGCGTGACAGAACGACGCCGCGACCAGCGGGACCAGGCCAAGGCGCTGGACGTCGACGCGCTCGCTGACGGGTCGGCGATGCGGAGCCACCTGGTGTCCGCCTTCTCGTACGCGGGGGACGCCGATGCCGCCTACGCCGCCTGGGCCCGGCGGTCCATCCGCTCCGGCTGCTCGCTCGACGCCAACTGGCGGCGCGGCAACCAGCTCTCCGAGCGGGCGCAGCGGGCCAAGAGTGAGTTCCTCCGCAGGTGGAACCCGATCGCCAGCTCCTGTGGACTGCCCACCCGCACGACGAAGGAAATCTAGGCTCCCGGGAGATGGTGACGGTGACCGACCCGCCGCAGGCTGATCATTTCGACTTTCCGTCGTACCAGGTGCCGCCCTCGCTGTCCGATACCACCCGGCACCTGTGCGGGGCGGCCCACCTCGACGAGAAACTCGCCGACACGGTTATCCGGGAGGTGGTCGAGGAGGGGCGCCGCGCCGTCGCCCTCTCGTTCGGCTTCGGAGCTTGCCATGGCAGATCCGGATCAGCCGGCCCGGTCGATCGTCTTCCACAACACCATCCACGGCGGCCAGCAGGCGATGGCCAGCGACAAACCGGTCATGGTCCAGTACAACGGGACGAGCGGGCCCGGGGAGAGGTTCGACGCGTTACTGCGGATCCTCAAGGAGCAGGTGACCGACTTCGACGACCCGGATCGGGCCGGCCGTGAGGTGGCGACGATCGAGGCGGCCCGGACGGAGCGGGCGACGGACCGCCGCCCGGTGCTTACCTCGTTGGAGGAGCTGGCCGCGTTGGCCGCGGCGGGTGGCACGCTGGCGGAGACGGTCGGCAAGATGATCGAACTGGTCTCCCAACACTGGCCGCTGTGAACCCCGCCGCAGGTGCGCCGCCACCTGGCGGGCCTGACTCATGTCACGTGCCGGGAGTGCGTACGGGGCCCGATTTCCTGGTCATCCACCAGATGATCGCGGTGATGACGACGAGCCCGGCACCAGGCAACAGGTTGTTGATCGAGCCGACCGCCTCGTCGCGACTCTCGAGGGAGCCACCGACATCGAGGTGCAGGGTCGTGGCGAGGACGAAGGCCATGGCGTTGTAGACGGCGTGCAGCACGACGGCGACCTCCAGCCCGCCGGTGCGCCAGGTGACGATCGCCATCGTCGAGAACAGCACGAGATACGACGTGAGCAGGTAGGGGTCGAGCGTGCCGTGCAGGAGCGAGAAGAGCACGGTCGTGACGATGATGCCGAGGACCGCCCCGGAGCGGGCGCCGCGGGTCCAGCCGCCGACGACGCGGAACATCAGGCCGCGCAGTCCGTACTCCTCACCCGCCGCCGCCAGCGGCGTGAGCAGGACACTGATCAGGAGGAACGCCACGAGGTCGGCGGTCGTCCAGGGGACCGGGTCGTCGGGAACGAAGAACCCGATGGTGACGAGGACGGCCAGCAGCGGGCCGAAGGCGAGCAGCGTACGGCCGAGGACGCCGTAACGGAAACGCCCCTCTCGAGGTCAGCTCGCGAGGGAGTCGAGCCAGTTCGTGCGCAGTCGCAGTGCGCGCTCGGCGCTGCCCGCGACCGCTGCGGCACCGGCGGCGATGTTCACCGCGAGCGGGATGCGCACCGGCAGTTCGAAGGTTCCGAGGGAGTCCGCCACGGGCGGGACGTGCGAGAGCGTCGCGACGAGTTGCGGCATGGCCACGCCGAATCCGACGAGTACGAGCAGGGCCGAGACGACGCCGATGAGGCGGCTCACGCCCGGGTGGGTCTGATGGAGGCGGGCGCGTCGACCTTCGGCGGAAGCGGGATGGGGCACCAACTGCGACTGGGTGCCGTCGGCACGCACGTAGTGGCAGCGGCGTAGGCCGAAGGTGTTGACGGCGACCTCGATGTGACCGCCCGGCACGGGGAAACGGGCGGGCACCGTCGAGAACGACAGGAGCGCGCCGTCGAGGTAGAGCCGCGCCCGTACCGCGCCGTCGTCGCGATCGCCCAGCTGACGGACGTCAACCGCGTACGTGGACACGGTGCCGTCTGGTGCGCGCAGGGTCAGTGTGCGTACGGACCTGCTCAGCAGCTGCCACCAGCGGAAGCGCGGCAGCGGCTCGCCGTTGCCGGGGCGGATGCGCCGCGCCGCGAGATGGTTTCGCATTATTCCGAACGCCACCCGAGGACCCCCTGTCTTCGATCACCACACGACTAACACACTGTGCTAGTCCCTGGAATCTAGCACAGTGTGCTAGAAATGGGTGTGAGGAGGTGCCGAAGATGCCTGACCGGCCGACGAAGCGGGACACCCGCGACCGGATCCTGATCGCCGCGGCGACCATGCTCGGGGAGAACCCGACCGCTCGGCTGAGCGTCCGAGGAGTCGCCGCGCGGGCAGGCGTCAGCACCGGGTCGCTCCGCCACTTCTTCCCGACCCAACAGGCGCTCGTCGACACCGTCGTGGCCAGCCTCTACGACATCGACATCCCCGACGATCCGATCCGCGACACCGAACGCACGCCGGCGGAACGCCTCGTCGAGTGCCTGCGGCAGTTGCTCGCGCAGGTAGGCACCGGAGATCGGGCGCGTGCGTACTGGCGCGGACTGTACGAGACGTACATCGCGCCCGGCCTGGCGGACGACGAGGTCGCCGCGTACCGCTCGCTCGAACGGTTGGGCCTGCACCGCATCGAGCGGTGGCTGACCGTCCTCGCCGAGGAAGGCGTGCTTCCGGCGGACGACGTCGCACGACGCGCACGCTTCCTGGGCACCGTGCTCAACGGTCTGTGCACCGAGCGCGCGCTACCCGTCGACGCCCTACGACACGAGTTCGAGGCCGACACCCTCCGGATGGCCGCCGACGCCGTCACGAGCGGCGGCACAGGGGGCGCCCTGAACGGTTGACGCCGCTGCGGCCCTGCGCTGAGAATCGGTCGTCGGGCAGCACGGGCCCGAGCCGCAGGAACGCGGCTCGGGCCCCTCGATCCCCAGGTGGGGCCACGAGTCAGCCGATGGTCACCCGTCGCTCAACCGGTACGCCCGGACGACCGTCTGGTCGAGGCTGTTGCCCTGCCCGTCGGTGACCGAGGTACGCAGCGACACGTACCCACCGGAGCGGGGGTGCTGGAGGGTCGCGGTCCACGTCGTGCCGGCACCCCGGACCGTGGCCGGCTGCCAGGTCTTGCCGTCGTCGTAGGAGACCCGCACGGTGACCTGCTTCGGGGTCACCGGGACCCCCTCGGCGCCGAGGACCCGCAGCCGTACCTCGAAGGGCCGACCGGCCGGTGCCGCCGACCGGCCGTCCAGCTCCGGGGCGTACCGCACCACCATGACCGGCAGCCGCACCCAGTCGTCCCCGTCCGGCCGGGCGGAGCGGAACCGCCAGGTCAGGTCGACCTCGGTGGAGAGTTCGGTGAAGCTGCGCCGGGCGGAGGCCTCCAGCCGGTACGCCGCCGCCTCCGCCGGCACCTCGAAGAAGCCGAAGCCGGCGGCGGTGGGTTCGGTGAACTCCTCGACCAGTTCGTCACCCCGGTAGAGCGCCGTCCGACCGACGTCACCGGCGGACCAACCGCCGTGCCCGGCCGCGTCGCCGTGCAGCGGGATGTCGACCCGGATCACGTCCTCGATCCGGCCGGCGCTGCTGTACGGGGTCCCGGTCGCCACCAGGGTCGGTCCGATCGGTGCGGTGTTCCACACCTCCCGGTAGCTGCGACCGGCCTGGTACCGCCGGGGCTGGCTGTAGAGCACCTTGCGGAACTCCGCCTCGGGCTCCCCCTCGACGCTCTGCCAGATGGTGATGCCACCCGACCAGGCGACGTCCGTGATGCTGTAGTACTCGGTCCAGGTGTCGCCGACCGGTACCTCCGCGCTGAAGGTCGAGCCGTACACCCCGTCGAACTCCGCCGACATGTTCCGTTCGACCTGGTCACCCAGCCGCTCGCCGCGCAGCTCGTGACGCATGGTGGCCAGCTCCGCGCGCCGCACGTCCTTGCGGTACCCGGTGGGCAGCCGGCCGGGGAAGCCCTCACCCAGGTGATAGAGGTACGGCGTCCCGGCGAAACCGCCGTCGCCGTCCGGCCTGGCCCACTGGTGCGCGACGTAGCCGGCGACGTGCCCGTGGGTGGCCTGGTCACCGAGTTGGGCCGAGTAGAGGCTGCCGAACCCGGCAGCCCCGATGTCGATGATCGCCGGGGAGCGGCCGAAGAGTTCCACCAGCACCCCGGTCTGCACCAGCACCGGACGGGCGGTGCGCTCCGGCACGGTCGCCGTGATCGGCTTGGCCTTCCGCGCGTCCAGGGTGACCGTGGTGTCCCGGGTCAGATTGATCTCGGGTCGGCTCAGCAGGCTGCTGCGCTCCCGCTCGCCGAACTCCTCGACCACCCCGGTCACCGCGTAGCGGCCCTTGGGCAGCCGCCGGATGGTGGGTCCGCCGGCGGTCCCGTCGAGCGGCTCGATCCCCGGTACGTCGATCCCGCTGACCAGGCTCCAGTACGTGTCGGCCGGCGCGCCTGTCGAGTCCAGGTGGGTGACGGTCAGGTCGTAGCTCTCCACCTCGCGGTGCACTCCGACCGGGACGACGGTGCGGTGCTGCCCGGCGGTGGCGAGCAGGTGCCCGCTGTAGTAGCCGTCCTTGCCGTCGACGCTGGTGTCCACGGTGGCGGCCACCTCGGCGGTACCCCCGGCCGGCACGGTGACCTGCGGCGCGGCGGTGCGGAACATGCCGGCCGGAGCGGGCCTGCCGTCGGGCCCGATGATCTGCCAGGCCAGGTCGAGGGTGAGCGCCTCGGTCCCGTCGTTGCGCAGGGTGAGGGTCCGGGTGATCGGGTCGTCGTCGTGGTGCGGCCACCTCGTGCGTCCGTACGACAGGCTCTGCGGGGTGGCGGTCACCGACTGCCCGATGGCCCGCGCCACGTCGACCAGGCCCGCGCCCTGCTGGTACGCGGTGTCACCGGGTCGCGGGTTGGCCGAGCCCATCAGGGTGGCCTTGATCCGGGTGGCGTCCCAGTCGGGGTGCTGCTGGGCGAGGAGCGCCGCCGCGCCCGCCACGTGCGGGGCGGCCATCGAGGTCCCGGACTCGGCGACGTACTGCTCCCCGACCGGTACCCCCATCTGACCCTCGGCGGCCTTGGCGGCGACGATGCCGACACCCGGCGCGGTGAGGTCCGGTTTCACGGCGTCGTCGCCTACCCGCGCGCCCCGGCTGGAGAAGGGTGCGAGGGACCCGTCCCGGTCGACCGCCCCGACGGTCAGCGCGGCGTCCGCGCTGCCGGGCGAGCCGACCGTCTGCCCGTCCGGCCCCTCGTTGCCGGCGGAGACCACGAAGAGGGCGCCGGTCTGCGCGGTGAGCGTGTTCACCGCCTCCTCGAACGGGTCGACCTCCGGCCCGTCGCCGCTGCCGAGGCTCATGTTGACGACCGTGGCCTTCTTGTCCACGGCCGCCCAGTGCATCGCCGCGAGGATCGCCGAGTCATCGCACCAGTAGTCGCAGACCTTCGCGGAGACCAGGCTGGCGTCCGGGGCCACCCCCCGGTACTTCCCGTCGGAGGCGGTGCCCCGGCCGGCGATGGTCGAGGCCACGTGGGTGCCGTGCCCGAACCGGTCGACCGGGTCGGTGTCCGGCAGGAAGGTGACCGCCTCGGTCACCGCCCCGGCCAGGTCGGGGTGGGTCGGGTCGACGCCGCTGTCGATGACCGCCACGGTCACCCCGGTGCCGGTGAAGCCGGCCTCGTAGGCGGCGGGCGCGCCGATCTGCCGTACGCCCCGGTCCACCGTCAGCCGACGCTTCCCGTCGAGCCAGATCCGCTCGATGCCGGGGATGCGGTCGGCGGTCTTCGGCGCGGCCCCGGTCAGCTTCGTCCAGACGTCGGCCAGGTCGGTCTTGTCCGCGCTGACCGCTACCCCCTCGATCGCCGGTAAAGCCCGGTCGACCCGGAGTTCGGCACCGGGCAGCGGCGATCCACCCCGCCGGGCGGCCGCCCGGTCCGGGTACGCCACGATCAGCGGTAGCCGGTCGCGGGCCGCGTCGTGGTAGCCGTACTCGATCAGCCTGCTGACGTTGAACAGTCGACGGTCCAGCACCCCGGAGGCGATCAGCGGCACCGCGTCCGCGGGTACCACGTGCAGTTCGCCGTCGATCCGGTGGGACCGGAACCGGATGCCGGCGCGGTCCTTCGCCGGTCGGATCGTCACCCGACCACCCCGGTCGACGGTGATCCGGTCGCCCGTGACCAGCGTGACCGTCGCCGGCTGGCCGTCGGCCCCCACCGGCACCCCGCCACCCGGGCCGGTTCCGTCGCCGCCGGGCGTACCGCCACCGTTCGGCGCGGCCCAGCCGGGTTGCCCCAGCCCCAGCAGCATCGCGGTGGCCAGCCCGGCCGCGCCGATCCGTGTGCGTCTCCTCATCGAACCTCCCGATCAGATCATCAAGACGTACGAGCAGGATCCGGACCACTCATCAGGTTCCGGTTAGGACGGTGCGGGTTGGGAGTGGCGCGTGTCACACTCACCCGTCTGCAACCCTTTGCCCGACTGCCACCGTTCCACCTCCGTCGAAGGAGGCAGGCGATCGTGAATGCCGAGGAAGAGGAAGGGTTCCGTCAGTTCGTCGCGGCCCAGTTGGGCCCGTTGCGCAAACTGGCGTACCTGACCTGCGGTAACTGGCACACGGCGGAAGATGCCGTGGCCACCGCCCTAGCCAAGCTGTATCCGCGCTGGCGGAAGCTCGACCGTCCCGACCTGTACGTCAAGACGATGGTGTACCGGGCCGCGGTGGACGAGATCCGCCGGCCGTGGCGTCGGGAACGCTCCGCCGGTGACGAACTGCCGGACGTCGCGCTACGTGACCCGGCGGCCGGCACCGACGAACGGATCCGGGTTCAGGCCGCCCTGCGTACCGTGCCCCGCAAGCAGCGGGCCGCGCTGATCCTCCGCTACTACCTCGGGATGACCCTCGAGGAGAGCGCGGCGGTCCTCGGGGTCTCCGTCGGCACCGCCAAGAGCCAGACGTCGCGAGGGCTGTCCCGCCTTCGTGAGGTGCTGGCCACCGAGAGCATCGACCTGCAGGTCGTGGAGATCAAGGAGTTGTCCCGTGCGGTTGCATGAGGTGGTGGAGCTGGCGACGTCCGACGCGCCGCCGGACCGGAACACGATCGACGAGATCGTGGGCAGGGGCCGCCGGGCGCAACGTCGCCGGCGGGCCGGCTTCGCCGGTGCGGGCGCGGCGCTCGCCGTGGTCGCGGTGAGCGCCGCGGTCGCCCTTCCCCCGCTCTTCGGGGGTACGCCCCAGGGCCCGGCCCTCCAGGCGGCGGCACCCCCGCCGGTCGAGCAGGCCGCCAAGCCGGCCCAGTGGGAGTTCCCGGCCGACCCGTTCCAGTTCACGTTCGGCGCCTTCGAGGTCGGCCGCTGGAAGGTGGCGGCACCGACCGTGGCGTCGACGTCGTACCAGATCGCGTCGGTGTACCTGGACGGCCGGACCACGAACGACAGGGCGATCACCGACGAGGAGGCCGCCCGGGTCGGCGACCGGCGGAAGAAGGGCGAGGCGGGCCAGCAGTCGGAACCGACGATCTTCGCGCACCTGACGCTGTACCGGCCGGGCGCGTTCGACCCCGCCGGCCTGACCGGGGCCACCCGGCTGACTGTCGACGGCAAGGAGGCGTACCAGGTCAGCAGCCTGAAATACGGCTACATGACCAACCGGACGCTCGCCTGGTCGTACGCCGGGGACGCGTGGGCGGTCCTGTCGGCGATCTCGGACTCCGCGCAGGACCCCTCCGACGCGGAGCTCCAGAAGATCGTCAAGGGCCTCAAGCCCACCCGGGCCACCCCGGCCACGCTGCCCTTCACCCTCGACTACGTGCCGGCCGGCTACCAGCCCGTCGAGCTCGGCTCGCACGTCATCTCCGGTCTCAACGGCATCGCGGGAGCCCGGGACGGCGACTACGGTGGCGCGATCTTCGCGAACCCGGCGCCGCCCACCACCGGCCTGGTCGAGCCGTACGGTGGCGCCGAGGGCGAGAGCATCCCCGGCAGCTTCCAGATCTTCGTGGTGCCGGCGAAGAACTCGAACCAGACGACCGGTGACACGACCATCAAGTGCGGCAACGGCTTCTGCACCCACCGCAGCGCCGACGGCGAGACCAGCATCCAGGTGGCCAGTGACGGCCGCCTCTCCGACGCCGAGATGACCAGGATCCTCAAGGGCCTGAAGCTGAGGAACGTGAACGACGACTCCACCTGGGCGGACGCGGCCACCGCGCTCGGCAGGTGACCGTCTCCTGACGCAGGCGGCCGGGCCCCGAGGGCCCGGCCGCTTCCGTTTCCGCCGAGTCCTCGGCGGATCACCAGAACCACCACCGCCGGCCTGACCGTCGATGGCCCTATCCGCCGCAGGCAGGGGCCTCGTGCTCGCTGTCGAGGTGGTTGGTGATGATGTCGGCTATGTCCCCTAGCGTGTCGAGCTGAGCGGGCGTGAGGAGATCGGCGAAGCAGTGTCGTACCGCGGCCACGTGCTGCGGCGCTGCGGCGTCGATGGCGGCGACGCCGGCGGTGGTGAGGACGACGTCGAATCCCCTCCTGTCGTCCGCGCTGGCGGCCCGCCGTACGGTGCCGCGATTCTCCATCCGGGCGATCTGGTGCGAAAGTCGACTGCGCTCCCACCCGAGCAGCTTGCACAGCTCCCTGGCGCGTAGCCGTCGGCCCGGGGCCTCGGAGACGGTTGCGAGGATCGCGTACTCGGCCTCGGTGAGGCCGTTCTGTTGGGCGAGTTGCCGTGCGAGGTGGGCGGTGAGTTCCGCGCGCATGGCCTGAAAGCCTCGCCAGGCCCGGTCCTCCCGGTCGTTCAGCCATCGTGGGGTCACCCCTGCAGGATAGGCTTTGTTGACACATCACGAGAAGCCTCGACCGCCCGGGACCTGCGGGGTAACCAGCACCACAGCACCTTTGTTGACATGTCACGGAGCCCGACGTAGCTTTGTTGACATGACAACATCGGTGGTCCGCAGCGACCCCCGACCCTCTCACCGGAACCGTTGATCACAGGGGTGGACATGGCCAAGATCGGGATCATCCTGGGTAGCACCCGTCCGAACCGCAACGGCGAGCAGGTCGCCAAGTGGGTGTACGACATCGCCTCCCGCCGGACAGACGCCGAGTTCGAGCTCGTCGACCTGCGGGACTATCCGCTGCCGCACCTGGACGAGCCGATGTCGGCGTCCTTCGGGCAGTACCAGCACGAACACACCAAGCAGTGGGCGGCCAAGATCGGCTCATTCGACGGCTTCGTCATGGTGACTCCGGAGTACAACCACAGCACCTCCGGAGTGCTCAAGAACGCGATCGACTACCTCTTCGCCGAGTGGAACAACAAGGCGGTCGGGTTCGTGTCGTACGGCGGTGCCGGCGGCGCCCGAGCCGCTGAACACCTGCGCCTGATCGCCGGCGAGCTGATGATGGCCGACGTGCGTCAGCAGGTGACGCTCTCCCTGGTGACCGAGTTCGAGAACTTCTCGGTCTTCAAGCCCGGCGAGTACAGCACCGGCGCGCTCCACACGCTGCTGGACCAGGTCGTGGCCTGGAGCACCGCCTTGGCACCGTTGCGCGTCACGGCCCGCGCAGCCTGACCACCTTCCTGCGGTCCCGGTGCCGGCTGCCGTCCTCCGGCAGCCGGCACCGCCGCCATCGACACCCATCCGGGATCGGAGCCATCACCATGTCGATCACCTTTTCGCCGGTTGTGGCCGCCGGAACGCGCCACATACCCGGCTTCACCGCACTGCACTTCATCGACCTGGAGAAGTTGGAAGTAGCGGCGTCGCCGCTGGCCGTTCTCGACGACTTCCGCGTCGACGGACTCCCGTTCTCACCTCATCCCCATGCCGGCTTCGCGGCTGTGACCTACGTGTTCGAGGACTCCCCGGGTGAGGTACGGAGCCGCGCCTCCTCGGGCGTCGACATCACCGTCGGGCCCGGCGGAATCGTGTGGACCGACGCCGGCAGCGGCGTCGTGCACGAGGAGGTCCCCGCCGTCCGCGGTCGCGAGCTGCACGGACTTCAACTCTTCGTCAACCTGAGCGCCAGGAACAAATCGGCCGCGCCACAGGTCCGCCACCTCCAGGGCCACGAGGTCCCCCAATGGCACAGCCCGGACGGCGACGACCGGGTCCGGGTGGTCGTCGGCTCGTTCAAGGGTGTGTCGTCGCCGTTGAGGCCCACCGAGCCGTTCACCATGCTCGACGCTCGGATACGACACGAGATCACTTTCGATCTTCCGCAGGCTGAGAACGCCGTCGTGTACGTCCTCGACGGGACGGTCGACGTCCACGCCGACAGCCAGACCCGGCAGGTCGGCACCAGCCACGCGCTGGGCGTCCGCGGCGGTGGCAGTGGCGGCCGACTCACGGTCGCACCGCGGCAGAGCGCGCACCTGCTCATTCTGAGCGGCGCGGAGATCCGGGAGCCGGTGGTGACTGCCGGCCCCTTCATCATGAACGACGCGGCGCAGGTCAGGGACGCCGCCGACCGCTACCACGCAGGATCGATGGGACAGCTGACGCCGCTCAGCGACGCGGGATGATCCGCTCGACCAGCTCCGGCACCCACTCGACGTACTCGACCTCCGCCCCACCGGCGTGCCGGGCGTACAGGTAGCGGCCGGTCGGACTGGTCGCCTCCGGCGTGGTGACCTCGCCGCCTGCGGCGGTCAACCCGGCGACGACGGCGTCCAGGTCGGCCACGATCACGGTGGCGGAGGCGTGCCGGTAGCGGGCCCGTTCCGCCGGCGCGCCGGCGATCACCAGGAAGTCGCCGATCGCTGCCAACTCGATCGCGTCGAAGGCGAAGCGCAGCTCCGGCTCGCTGCCGACCAGGGTCCGTAGTGACGGCAGCGACGCGTCGAGGTCATCCACCCAGAGCCGGGCGTACGTCTTCAGGATGGTCATGTCTCCTCCAGTACGTTCGAGATGGTCGACCAGACCGTACGACGACTGCCTCGAATGGGGTAAGTACGCACTTTTTGGTAAGTAGTGCGTGCCACGGAGGGAGGCAAGTGGACGAGCCGATGCCCGGCGCGCCGACAGCGGCGGCGGAGGTGGCGCAGGCACACCAGGCGGCTCGCGAGGTGTTCGACGTGGTCGGCACCAAGTGGGCGCTGTCGGTCATCGAGGCCCTCGGTGCCGACACCCGCCGCTACGGGGAACTGCACCGGCAGGTCACCGGCATCAGCCACCGGCTGCTCACCGCGACCCTGCGGCAGCTGGAGCAGCACGGGGTGGTCGAGCGGACGCTCCATCCCACCGTGCCGCCCCGTACCGAATACCGGCTCACCCCCGCCGGCCAGGAGCTACAGCACACGATCAACGGGTTCTGTCGGTGGAGCCGCCGACACCTTGACGAGATCCTGGCCGCACGCCGCCGGTCCGAGCAGGCCTGACTCCGGTGACTCAGCCGATCCGACGGGGACCGCGGGTCAGGTAGGCGGCAGCTCCGGTGACCGCGAAGACCGCGGCGGTCGTCAGGGCCGCGACGCTGTCCGGTGGTTGGCCCGCCCAGGTGAGCAGGTACAGCGCGAACGGCTCCGGGATGGCCGGGATGCCGGCGGAGACGCAACCCGTCACGACCGGCAGGGTCCAGGCCAGTCGCCGCCCGAACAGGGTCGCGGCCAGGGCGGCGAGCCCGGTGAGGCCCGCCGCGTCGCGCAGGACGACGCCGGCCGGGGCGGTGGTCACGACCGTCACCACGGTGGCGGTGAGCACGGCTATCGCGGCCAGGTGCAGCGCGCGGCGGGGGGCCCAGCGGATCGCCGCGGTCGCCTCCAGGCTGGGGTCCGCCCCGCCGAGGCCGTTGCCCAGGATGGCCACCCCCAGGGCCAGGGCGAGGGCAGCGGTCGTGACGGCGTGCCGTGGCTCGGCCTGTGCGGCGCCGAACCAGGCGAGGAGGACCATGGCCGGCACCGCCCACAGCACCCCTCCCGGCACCTCCCGGGAACGCACGAACAGGAGCAGGGGCGGATGCCGAAACTCGACGGCCTCGAAGCGACCCGGCTGCTGGCCGGTCCGGCCGTCCGGAACCCGCTGAACGTCCTCATCGTCACGACCTTCGACCTCGACGAGTACGTCTACCGGGCGCTGCGCAACGGCGCCTGCGGATTCCTGCTCAAGGACACCTCACCCAACCTGCTGGTGGAGGCGGTACGCGCCGCCGCCGCCGGAACCTCGCTGATCTCGCCGGCGGTGACCGTACGTCTCCTGGCCCACCTCGCTCCCCGCCGCGACGGCGGGCCGGAGACGGTGGAGACGACGGAGGCGCCGCCCACCGAGCCGCTCACCGAACGTGAGCTCGCGGTGGTCCGACTCGTGGCACACGGGCACACCAACGACGAGATCGCCGGACGGCTCTACGTGACGCTGTCGACTGTCAAGACCCACCTGGCCAACGTGCAGCGCAAACTCGCCGTCCGCAACCGCGTCGAGATCGCGGCCTGGGCCTGGCGCAACGACGTCAGCTCCCCGACCTGACCCACGAGCACTACGATGCCCCGCATGGCTCAGCTCGCCACGAAGGACAACGACGGTACGCCGTGGGCGACGATCAGGTTGGGATCCGTGGCGGTCAGATAGGCCGCACTGGTCACGTACACGGTTCTGCCCTGTACGGCGACCGACGTCGGGTTCTGCAGGCCGTCGGCCGCGGTCAACAGCGTCGTCGATCGGCCGGTCACGTCGACGCGGACCACGGTGTTCTGGCCGACCAGAGCGGCGATCACCTGGTCGGTGCCGTCGCCGGTGAAGGCGAAGTCGTCGATGCCGGTCAGGCCACCGGCCCGGACCTCGACCGGCGCCGGCCTGCCGTGGCGTACCGGAATCCGCAGGAGGGTCCCCTGGTCCAGGTTGGAGGCCCACACCGCTCCATCGCGGACCTTGATGCCGTTGACACCCAGGAAGCCGGTCGAGGCGAGTTCGGGAGCCGAGGACCAGACCGTCACCGGTCCGCCGGCCTGCCGCACGGTGGAGATGGTGCCGAGCACCGAGTCGGTGATGAAGAAGATCTTGCGGCGTTCGTCGAAGGCCAGTCCGTTGGGCAGGCCGTCGGCCGGCAACGCGGCGATGCGCCGCGGGGTCCCGCCCGGCCTGAGCCGGTACAGCCCCGTCGAGGCGGCGTCACCGCTGGCGTACAGGAAATCCACCGTGCCGTCCCGGTGCCGCACGATGCCGGTGGTCAGGGCGAACCCGAGCGCCGGCGTGTTGACGCCGCCGTCGGCAGGAGCGGCCAGGGTCGCCAGGATACGGATCTTCCCGCCCCGGTCGATCGCGGCGACCTGCCGGGCCCCGGCGAACGTGACGTACGCGGTGCCGTCCGGCGACAACGCGATGTTCTCCGGCATCTGCCCCCTGGCCAGGTCGAGGTGCAGCATGATCCGCGAACGGAGCACGGCAGCCGGCGTGGCCGACTGGTCCCGTGCGGCCACGGCCGGGGTCGGGCCGGTCGGCGACCCGGCCACCGCCGGGGTCGTACCGGTGCTCAGCGCCGCCACGGCGACGAGACCGGCGACCGTGACCGCGATCGGGGCATTGATTTTTCTCGTACGCATTCTTCCTTCTTTCCTGACTGGGTGACGCTCGGCGATCTGTCGGCCGAGCAGCGGACCAGGCGGCGGAAACCTCTTTCGGGCACGCGGCACCCGTTCCGCCTTTCCGGAGCTTGAAAACCCGATGATGAGCTGGGCGCGCGAAATGGCCACGCAATTCCCGCCCGATCAGGTACGACGAACGAATGGTCGGCGAAGCTACCGACCGGTCGGCGTGTCGGCGGTCGTCACCGCGCGGGACGCCGGCTGCCCGGTGACGACGCTGTGCACCAGGAGGGTCATGGCGGCCTGCGCCGGTGAACCGTTCTCGGTGGTGGCGACCACGACGTGCTGACCCTGGTCGGTCCGGAGGTTCTGCTGGGTGACCCGCATCGTGCCGACCAGCGGATGCCGCATCACGTACACCGGCTCACCGCCGGACTTCACCCGGTGGTCGGCCCACATGCGGCTGAACTCCGGGCTCTTGACCGACAGTTCACCGACCAGCGCCGCCAGGGCCGCGTCACCGGGATGCTGCCCGGACGCCAGCCGCAGGGCGCCGACCACGGCCCGCGCCTTCTCCGGCCAGTCGACGTACAGCTCGCGGGTGTGCGGATCGAGAAAGACCATGCGGGCCATGTTCGGCCGGTCCTCTGGCAGGTCCGGACCCCGGAAGTCCACATGGCCGGCGAAGAGGGCGTTCCCGGCCCGGTTCCAGGCCAGCACGTCGCCACGCCGCCCCAGCACCAGCACCGGCGCCTCACCCAGTGCCGCCACGAGCTGACGTACCGCCGGACTGATCCGCTCCGGCGTCGCTCGCCGGGCGTTGGCCCGGCGGCGGCTGCCGGTGGCCAGGTCGTGCAGGTGCCGGCGTTCCGCCTCGTCCAGCCGCAGGGCGGCGGCGATGGCGTCCAGGACCTGCGCGGATGCGTTCGACGACTGCCCCTGCTCCAGCCTGGAATAGTACGAGGAGCTGACCCCGGCGAGCAGCGCCAACTCCTCCCGCCGGAGTCCGGCCACCCGCCGCCGACCGGGGTAGGTGGTCAGTCCCACATCCGCCGGCCTCAGCTGTGCCCGGCGGGTCTGCAGGAACTCGCCGAGCTGTCGTTTCGCGTCCACGTCACCCAGTATTCGGCCGGCCGGACCGGGTAACCACACCTTGTCAGGGGTAGGCAGGCGTCTGCTCAGCCGTCCATACCGCTGATGGCCACCTGCACCCAGAGGATCGAGGCTGCGGCGATGCCCAGGAAGGTGAGCGCCGACAGTCCCGACGCGGCGGCGAGGCTCAGGCGCCTGCGGGTCACGACGAAGACGGTTGCGGATGCGGCCACTGCGAACAGCGCCAGGTAAGTCGTGAATCCCATGTTCTGCTTCTCTCTGTCCAGGTGGTTGGCATCGACGAGGAGACCGGCCGGTCGAGCGCCGTTACGGGGCGTACGGCAGGACCTGCTGGCTCTTTTTCCTCATGCCGTAGAGACTGCCGAACGGAGGCTGCGGCCTCTTCCGTCCGCGGGCCGGCGTCGGCTCGGCGCTGAGCGGATATCAGGCGCCGCGCCTCATTCGAAAGGTGGAGGCGACCTCACCGCGGCGACCGGGTCAGGCGTCGACCAGCCCGGCCCGCCACGCCCAGGATGCGACCTCGACCCGGTTGCGTACGCCGAGCTTCGACTGCGCGGCAGCCAGGTGGGTCTTGACGGTGGACACCGCCACGAACAGTTCACCCGCGATCTCCTGGTTGGTCAGTCCCCGGGCCACCGCCCGTACGACGTCGCTCTCCCGGTCCGTCAGGGCCTCCACCGGTGCGGTCGTGCGTTGCTGCGGCCGGTGCCGGAAGTGGCGCAGCAGCCGGACGGTGACCTGTGGCGCCACCAGGACGTCGCCGCGTACGGCCGCGCGGACCGCCTCCACCAGCAGGGCCGGTCCGCAGTCCTTGAGCAGGAACCCGCTCGCCCCGGACTGCAGGGCGATGTCCACGTACTCGTCGTCGTCGAACATGGTGATGACGACGACGGCGATCGGATCGGCCACGTCGGGGCCCGCGAGCAGCCGGGTGACCTGGAGTCCGTCCAGGCCCGGCATCCGGATGTCCAGGAGGCACACGTCCGGGCGCAGCCGACGCGCCGCCTCGACGGCCGCTCGCCCGTCGGCGACGTCGGCCACCACGGTGATGTCCGGCTGGGCCTCCAGGATCATCCGGAACCCGACCCGCATCAACTCCTGGTCATCGGCGATCAAGACCCGCACTGGCTACCGTCCCGTTCTCGTGACCGCTTCCCGGTGGACACCTGGCAGCCCTCGACTGATACTCGGCGGGACACCCCCGGAGGCCGTCGGAGTTCCCCGCTCAACGAGCACGGATGATACGGGTGGCACTACCGTTCGGCCGGGTACAGCGGCAGGTCGGCGCTCACCTGCCAGCCGCCGCTCGTGCGGCCGGCGGTGAACCGGCCGCCGAGCAGGCGCACCCGCTCCCGCATGCCGACGAGTCCGAAGCCACCGCGACGTCTGCCGATCATCCGGGTCACCCTCCCGTCGTCGCGGACCTCGACCCGGACGTACCCCTGCTCGGTCCGTACCGATGCCACGATCTGCCGTGCCCCGGCGGCATGCCGCCGGGCATTGGACACCGACTCCTGGACGAGGCGCAGTACCGATGTCGCGACCTCGTCGGCCACCGGTTCAGCCAGCTCGACCGTCACCCGTACCGGCGGACTGCCGGCCGACGTCATCGCCCGTAGGTCGGCCGACAGGTCGGTGGTCCGGGTCAGCGGTGCCGGCATCCTGCCTTCGCCCGGTTCGCCCGCACGCAGCGCGGCGACGAGGTGCCGCATCGAGGACAGCGCCTCGGTACCGGAGCGTTCGATCACCGGCAGCGCCCGGGCGGCCGCGTCGGGGTCCGACGCGGACCGCTCCTGGGCGGTCTGTGCCTGCTCCATCATCATCCTGACCTGGTACGTCACCACGTCGCGGAGTTCCCGCGCCAGGCCGAGCCGCTCCCGCTGCTGCACCGCGATGACGGCAGCCCGCCTCGCCCGGTCCCGTTGCCGGTCACGACCCCGCAGATACCACCCGTACGCCACTGGCAGCACCACCACCGCCATGTCCGACAGCGACACACTCCACCACGGCTCCGGCACCGACCCCGCGGACAGCGACCAGTACTGCGGCCGGAACTGCTCGGCCGCCGCGCCGGCGGCCAGGACCAACCCGACGAGGCCGGTGGCGACAGCCCCGGAAACCCGCCGGACGACCGCCACGGTGACGATCACCTGCGCGCCGATCTCGGTCATCGCCAGGCCCCCGGGCACCTCGCCACCGACCGCCCGCAGTAGCGCCGTCGAGAGGACGAGAGTTGCCGCGGCACCGAGCGCCCCGGCGACCGGCCGCGCCTGTGCCAGCAGCGCCATGGCCGCCATCACGACGATGCCGGGGACCAGCCACCCCCGGCCCGTGGTGTCGAGTTCCCCGGTGATCTGCACGTCGAGCAGGGCCAGGGCCGTCAGTACGACGGCCCACGGCAACTGCCGCAGCACCAGCGCCAGCACCATCGTCTTCTCACCATCCCGCGCGGTACCTCCACACTCGACCGGAGGACACCGGGAACCGTACGGCTCCTCGGCACCGCAGCGGAAACCGCTGCGGCACTACCCGTCACCGACGACACCCCCGAATCCGGACCGGTACGAGGACTGTTGTGATTGTGGTGTGAAGCTCGACTGGCGAGATCTGATCACCTGGGACTGGCCCCTGGCCGGGCTGCTCACGATCGCGCTGCTGCTGGACGGTGCGGCGGCGAGCGAGGTGGGACATTACGACGGGCGGTGGGAGCTGCCGGGTTTCCTCGCGGTGTGTGCCCTCGCGCTGCTGGCGTCCCGCTGGCCGGTCGTCGCGGGCGTCGGTGTCGTGGTGGTGCTGCTGGCGGGGTCGGTGGTGCTGCGGCTGGCCGGCGTCACGGTCCCCTCCGCCGCGGGCGGACTGGGGGCCGCCGAGGTCGCCGCGGTGCTGGCCGTCATCGTCGCGGTGGTCCGCCGGTTGTCCAGATCCACCGCCGCCGGCCTGGTGGTGCTGCTCCTGCTCAGCTGTCTGGTGGTCGGGGTGCTACGGCCGGAGCACCCCGCTGCTCCGCAGGATCTGGGCTGGTCCGGGATCCTGCCGGTGGTGGCCGTTCTCGCCGGATGGTACCTGCGTACGCGCGACGCCCGGCATGCGCGGGAGATGCGGGCTGTGACGGTCGCGGCGCAGTTGCGTGAGCGGGTGGCCCTGGCGCGGGAACTGCACGACGTGGTGGCCCACCACATCGGCGGCATGGTGGTGCAGGCCCAGGCGGCGCAGGCGGTGGCCGTACCTGATCCCGGCGCTCCGGCGCGGGTGCTGCCGGTGATCGAACGTGCTGGCGAGGGTGCCCTGTCGGCGATGCAGCGGATGGTCGCCATGCTGCAGGACGTCGGCGGGGAACCGGCGTCGCCGACCACTGACCTGCTCGCCGACCTGCGCGCGGCGACAGTCACCCCGGCAGGCGCCACTGAGGTCCGGTTGGCGGTGGAACTCGCCGAGCCCGTACCGGCGGCGGTCGCGACCACGGTGCTGCGGCTGGTCCAGGAGTCGGTGACGAACGCGCGGCGCTACGCCGTAGGCGCCCGTGAGATCACCGCGACGGTACGGTCCGCAGACGGGACCGTCCGGGTGCAGGTACGCGACGACGGGCGACACACCGACCGACCGAGCAGGTCCGGGGGCGGCGGTTACGGCCTGGTCGGCATGCGGGAACGGGTGCACCTGCTCGGCGGCCGGTTCGAGGCGGGCCGGGTGCCCGGTGCGGGCTGGCAGGTGCTCGCGGACGTGCCGCTGCGGGCCGAGTGAGCTCCGGGTGGCGGTCACGGACGCCGAGACCGGGTAGCTCAGGCCGTTGCTCACGGCGCGACCGTCGCTGGGAGAAACGGTGGAGAACACCTGTCAGCGCACTGGTCGATCCTCCTTGAAGGCCGCGCGCAGCATGTCGCGGTGCGTCCGTACGTAGCGGATGTCCGCCTCGTACAGATCGGCGTGCCCTGCCACGATGTGCTGCCGGAACGCCGCGTTGCCGTGACTGGCCTGATCGCGCATGAAGTCGATGAGCGCCTGCAGTCGGCCCGGGACGACGTCGACGACCTCGACGCCGACGTCCGGCCCGTACGCGCGGCAGAACTCGGGGGTACGCAGCTCCGGCGTGATCACGTCGGGCACCTCGCCGTCGAGGAACGTGAGTATCTCGTTGCCCTCGATGTCGAAGCCACGTGGCTCCGGCGCGCCGTGGAACCCGTGGTCATGGAGGTGCCGCAGGAGCCGGTGAATCGCCGGCGCCGCCGGTGACGCCGGCCGGTGGACGACGTCGCCGTGGCGGCGCACGACGTTCACTCCGCCACGGAACTCCTGCTGTTCAGTCATGCGCTGCTCGCTTCCACCGGACCAGGGTCCGGCCGTGGCCGGTTGTACCAGGGCGGGCAGCCGGTGCCGGAAGATCCCGCAGGGGACCATCGGGTGACAGGCGGCACCACCGTCGGTGACGCACCTCGGCAAGTATCACCGCCAGTGCGATCAGCGCGCCGAGTAGGCCCGTCGCGGCGAAGCCCCAGGCCGGTGCGGAGGCGTCGATCACCGCCCCGACCAGGGGGGTGCCGAGGGCGGCGATCGACTGCCGGATCACGGAGAAGACCGGGAGTGTGAGCAGCCCGCCCACGAGCGCGGCACCGAGCAGCACCGGGTACGGCAGGACCGGCGCCGTACCCCAGAACAGCGCCGAGACCGCCGTGGTCAGCAGCAACATCGGCCGTAGGCCACGCCTGTCGACCAGCCGGCCGAGCAGTGGCGCGCCGAACGCCGAACCGACCGTCAGCACGGCTCCGACCAGTCCGGCGGCGAAGTATCCGTGACCCAGATCGAGTACGTGCAGCGTCATCGCCACCGCGGTGGCCGCCACCGGCACCCGGGCGAGGATCGCGACCAGCAGCAGGGGCCGCAACCCCGGCAGCGCGAGCGCGTCGCGGCAAGATCTTACATCCAGCATGACCGATACCTTCCAGGGTGACCTGCTAACCGGAACTGAGGGATGTCTGCGTCAGATCTCGTTGCTGACCGACCGGGGTTTCATGGCCACCTGTCGAGCGTTGAGGCGAGGGCGGGCCCGGTGAAGCTGATCGAGTGGCGTCTTACCGGACCGCCCGCGAATCAGAAGCTGTACAACCCACCCCACCTGCCCGGACAGCACGGCAGGCCAAGGCTCACCGTGGTGGAGGCGGCGGGGATCGAACCCGCACATCCGGAGTGGTCAGGGGCATCGTCGTGAGGCCACCGCCACTGTGCCCGTCCGGTCGCTTCCGTGCCCTGGTCGTGTGGCGACCCTAACGGTCGCCCACTCCTGCATACCGGCCGTATTGAGCACCGCGCCGCAAGGCCCGGCCGGCGGACCACACGTCGGCACGACCGCTGATCCGACGCACTGCGGCACCCGACTGTCTCACCGTCCTACGCGCAGGAGATGCAGTGGCGGGCGAACGGCCGCACGGCGAGTCGCTCCTCGCCGATCGGCTGCTGGCAGCGCTCGCAGATCCCGTAGGTTGCCGCGTCCACCCTGAGCAGGGCGTCGTCGACCTCGGCAATCCGTGCCCGCGTTGCGGTGAGTAACGCGATCAGCTGAGCGCGTTCGAAGCCGACGGTGGCACCCTCGGGGTCGTGTTCGTCGTCGGCGTTCGAATCCCGCGATGCTGTGAAGAGCGCCTTCAGATCCCGCGCCAGCGTCTCCGCCTCGGACTCCGCACTCGCCCGTAGCCGCAGCAGCTCCTCCCGGACCATCTTCACAGTTTAGTACGGGAGGGTCGCACCAGCGGCTGATCCAGGTGGCGGGCGGGGCCGCTCCCGACCGTCGGCGGCCCGCGCGGTCAGGGTGCCTGGCGGGGTGCGGCGACGACAGCGACGTGCTCCATCGGTAGCGCACCGGTCCGCTCGACGTCCAACCCGGCACGGCCGAGAAGCTCGGTGACGTGGTGGAGGCTCCGGTGCGCGCCGCCGGTGATCATCAGCAGGTGAAGATCCCACAGGGCCGGCAGCACGGACGGGTCCTCGTCAACGACGAAGCGGTCGAGGACCAGCAGCCGTGCCGTCGGGCCGGACATCGCCCGGCGACAGTTGTCGAAGGCCTGGACGACCGCGTCGTCGTCCCACCCGGCCAGCGCGCGGGACAGGATGTAGACGTCGCCGCCCGTCGGCACGCTGGTGAACATGTCGCCGCCGACGAGGGTGACCCGGTGGAGCCCGACGGTGGCGGCGAGGTGTTCGCCGGCCCTGGGCATCATGTGCTCGCGGTCGAACAGCACGCCCTTGGCGTCGGGTGTGGCCGCGAGGAGCGTGGAGAGCAACTGCCCACCCCCACCACCGACGTCCACGATGGTCTTGCCGCCGGTGAAGTCGAAGGCGGCCGGCACCTCGTGGAAAAACATGTTGCCGGCATTCATGGTGGCCTGGAACCGGCGGGCGGTGTCCGGGTCCCCGCTCAGGTAGTCGTAGAAGGATCTGCCGTAGGCGGCCTCGAAGCCGGAGCTGACTGTGCTGATCGCGCGGTGCACGTGTCCCCACGCGGCGTAATACTCCTCGCCGTGCAGCAGGCACATGTCGCGCATCGACAGTGAGCCGGAGCGCAGTGCCTCGCTGATCGGGGTGCTGCGGTAGCCGCTCGTCTCGTTGCCGTCGAACACGCGCATCGCCACCAGGAGTCGCATTAGACGACGTAGCCCCACTGCGCCGGCACCGCTCGACGCGGCCAGTTCGTCGCTGGTGGTCCGGCCGGCGGCGACATGATCCGGTAATCCGAGTTTGACTGCGGTGTAGAGAGCCTGTGCCTTCCACCCGCCGGTCATGACATCGACAATGTCCCGAGTGGCCTGCAAGTCGATCGTCATTGGTCCTCCGCCCGCACTGCCCTTCGCGACGACGGTGGCAACCGTACCGCGTAGTGAACTGCCGAGGAAAGGATTTGGTGTCACGGACGCCCTCCCAACTTACCCAGCGGGCAGAAAGTCATCTTCCATGGCCCTTTCGGCCAATGACCGAAGTGCGACAAACTTGATGTACAACAACGGTGGATCCCGGCGTGCGTTCTGGCGAACCGCCGTTGTTGTATTGGCTGGTTGCTCGCGGGCGACGGGTTAGGGTGCGCACGACATACCCAGCTCACCGAAGGGGAGGGCCACCAAGCGTGTCCCAGCAGAGCACCGTCGCGACGGACGGCCGTGACGACGGAACGGATGACAACATCGAGACACTGTTCGAATTGCCCGCCCCGTCCTTCACCGCCCCGTCCACCGGCCCACGGCCGGGCGCGGCGGCACCGGACGCCGGCCCGCTGGCGACCCGGATGCGACCTCGCACGATCGACGAGATCGCCGGTCAGGCTCACCTGCTGCGTCCCGGTGCCCCGTTACGCCGGCTGCTCGAGGGTGCCGGCGCGGCCTCGGTACTGCTCTACGGCCCGCCCGGCACCGGCAAGACCACGATCGCCCGGCTGCTGGCCACCGCCGGCAGCACCCGGCAGTTCGTCGCTCTCTCGGCGCTGTCCAGCGGCGTCAAGGAGGTGCGCGACGTGATGGTCGAGGCCCGCCGCCGGCTCGACCGGCAGCATCGGCAGACCGTGCTGTTCATCGACGAGGTGCACCGCTTCTCCAAGACGCAGCAGGACGCGCTGCTCGGTGCGGTCGAGGACCGGCTGGTGTTGCTGGTCGCCGCCACCACCGAGAACCCGTCGTTCTCGGTGGTGACCCCGCTATTGTCGCGCCTGCTGGTGCTGCAACTGCGGTCGTTGGACGACACCGACGTCCGCGACCTGCTGCGCCGCGCCGCAGCGGATCCGCGGGGTCTCGGCGGCGCGGTCACGCTGTCGGCCGAGGCCGAGGCCGCGCTGGTGCGGTTGGCCGCTGGCGACGCCCGCAACGCACTGACCGCGTTGGAGGCCGCCGCCGACGGGGTGCTGGCGACCGGAGGCACCGAGATCGACGTGCCGGCCGTGGAACGGGCCGTCGCGGAGACAACCGTGCGTTACGACCGGCAGGGCGACCAGCACTACGACGTCATCAGCGCCTTCATCAAGTCGATCCGTGGTTCCGACCCCGACGCCGCGTTGCACTACCTGGCCCGGATGCTGGTGGCCGGGGAGGACCCGCGGTTCGTCGCGCGGCGGCTCGTCGTGCACGCCAGCGAGGACGTCGGTCTGGCCGACCCCACGGCCCTGCACACGGCGGTCGCCGTGGCACAGGCGGTGCAGTTGATCGGGATGCCCGAGGCGCGTCTCGCGCTGACGCAGGCCACTCTGCACCTCGCGATGGCGCCGAAGTCCAACGCGGTGATCGAGAGCATCGACGCGGCGATGTCGGACGTGCGCAGGGGTGCCGTGGGCGACGTTCCCGCCCACCTGCGCTACGGGCGCTACAAGGGTGCCGCGGAACTCGGCAATGCGATCGGTTACCGCTATCCCCACAAGGCGCCGGACGGGGTGCTGGAACAGCAGTATCCGCCGGACGGTTTGGTGGGAAAGAACTACTATCATCCGAGTCGGCACGGTGGTGAGCGCACCCTTCGTGATCGACTCGCAGACCTCCGCCGCGCGATTCGCGGCGGCTGAGACGTAGCACATAGGACGGTCGATGCAGAAGGGTTGGGCGGGTGGTCGGATCGGTATTTTCGGCATGATGTTCGAACCACTGTGTCGAGCGCCTCGAAGGGTAGTCTCGGGTGAGGCAACCAAGGATCAGGATGCGGATTGTGCGGTGCCGCCACAAGAGGGGTCGGGATGCCAATGCATAGATTGGTGACAATCGGAGTCTACGACTTTGACGTCGAATCATTCCTGCAACGCCTGCGCGCCGCGGACGTCAGACTGCTGTTCGATGTGCGCCAGCGTCGCGGGGTCCGCGGGCCCGACTACGCATGGGCGAATGCTCGCCGGCTGCAGGCGACCCTGGCCGGTGCCGGCATCGCCTACGAGCACCACCGCGAGTTGGCCCCGACCACCGAACACCGCCATCTGCAGTACGCCGAGGACGACCGTCAGGGCGTCGGTAAGCGGTCCAGACGGGAGTTGGCCGCCGAGTACGTGCGCCGCTACACCGCCGAGGTCCTCGACCTCGTCGACCTGGTGCCGCTGCTGGCGGTGTTACCGACGCAGGGACGGGCGGCGCTGTTCTGCGTCGAGCGCGATGCGGTGGCCTGTCACCGGTCGCTGATCGCCCGGCGGCTCACCGAGCAGCACGACGTGTCGGTCGAGCACCTGGCCCCGGCATGACCGGCCTGACCCCGACGGGCGGGACACGGCCCCGGATCGCGGTGTTCGCCGGGCCGACGGCGACCATCCTGAATACCCCCGACCTGGTCACGTCGAACAAGGCCCGCACCCGGCACGGCCTCGCACCCCGGCCGGGCCGGTTCGACGCACTGCGTCCGCAGCGGCTGGCGGCGCCGGTCACGGCATACGTCGAGGCGTACAGCGCGCATCCACTCGAACGCGACGCGGCACACCTGTACGCGCCGCCGGACGGCTGGCTCGACACCGACGGCGCGTTCCACACCACGCAGCCGACCGGCGACGCCACCCCGGTGTTCGTCGTGGAGCTGCACCCCGACGACGGGCTGTACCCCCTGCCCTATATGGGGCGGCAGCGTGACGGTTCAGCGTGGGAGGAGGCCGCGACCGCGCCGTACGCGCCGTCGGAGGCGGCCCGGCAGACGTTCTACCCGGACGCGCGCCGCCTCTACGAGGAGATCGAACGGTTCGGGCTGGGCGATCACGGCACGCCCGTCGAGTTCGGTTCGATCGCCGACTTCGACTTCTTCCGCGCGGCCCCGTCGGGTGGCTACACCGCAGGTCCGGACGGGGAGCGGCCCGGCCGTGACTTCTTCGTCTACTACCCCTACCACCTGCAGAGCGAGCCGCACCTGGGTGACCTCGCCGGGGCGACCAACCAGGTCCAGGCCATCCTCGCCGCGGGTGAGCACGACGGCGTGCAGTGGCTCGAGGGCAGCCCGACCGTCGACGAGACCCTCTACTGGCTCGGCCTGTTGATCGACACGACGGTGCCCCTCGTCGGCCACGCCGCCCAGCGGCGGCATCACTCGCTCAGCGCCGACGGCGACCGTAACGTGGTGGACGGAGTGAAGTACATCGCCTCCGGCGTCGCCCTCGACGCGCAGGGTGTCGACCGGGTCGGCGCCTGCGTGATCGTCGACGAACTCGTCTACACCGCTCGCGACGTGACCAAGGTCGACGCTCGGCCGGGCGGATACGAAGTCACCGGCGGCCACGGGGGAATCGTCGCCGACCTGGGCGGGTACGGTCCCCCGCAGCTCACCTACCTGCCGACGCGCCGGCACACCGCGCGCTCGCAGCTGCGCCTCACCGTGCTACCGAAGGAGGTGACCGGCGTCGCCGGCTCGTTGGAGTCGGGCGTCACCCTGCTCGGCGTCGCGACGAGGGACGGTGACGGGCTGATCCCGGAGGCCATGCCCAGGGTGACGATCACCAAGTACAGCCGCTACGCGGTGGAACCGGGCGGCGATCCCCAGGTGGGCGACGAGGTGGAGATCCTGGCCCGGATCCGGGCCAATCTCGCCGCTGCCCCGCTCGCCGGTTTCGTCTGCGAGGGCATGTCGCCGTTCGGGATGGCGGACCCGGCGAAGAACTTGGCGCTCGGTGTGGCCATCTTCGCGGGGATGCCGGTGGTGCGTACCGGCCGTGGCGACACCGGCGGCATGGCGTACCGGACGGATCCGACGTTCATCGTCGGCAACAACCTGACCGCGACCAAGGCCCGGTTGCTGCTGATGGCTGCCCTGCTCAAGTACGGTGCGCTGCCACCGGCCACGGACCCGTTCCGGCCCACCCACGCCGAGCGTGCGGTGACCGAGCAGGCGGTCGCCCGCTACCAGGCGCTGTTCGACACCCATTGACCCAGCTGAGTTCCGGATGGAGAGAGCCTGTGGGCACTCACGAGTACGTGGTGGCGGACGTTTTCACGGAGACGGCGTTGGAGGGCAACCCGGTCGCGGTCTTCCTGGACGCGGCAGCCCTGTCCGCCGAGCGGATGCAGCAGATCGCGAACGAGATGCACCTGTCGGAGACCGTCTTCGTGCTGCCTCCGCGCCGCGACGGTGACGTGCGGGTCCGCATCTTCACGCCGGTCAACGAGCTGCCGTTCGCCGGGCACCCGACCCTGGGCACGGCGATCGTGCTCAGCGAGCTGAAGCCGGTCGGGGAAATCCGGATGGAGACCGCCATGGGGACGGTGACCTTCGACATCGAGCGGTCCACCCGGGACGGGCGCGGCTCGGCGAGTTCGTGGCAGCCCGTCCCCACATGGGGGCGCTACGACCGGGCCGAGGAGCTGCTCGCCGGGCTGGGTGTCCCGGCCACCGACGCCGTCCTGCCGGTGGAGGTCTACGACAACGGGCCGAGGCACGTGTTCGTCGGTCTGCCGGGCGTACCCGAGTTGTCCGCGCTGGAGCCCGACCAGCGCGTTCTCGCCCGGCTGCCCGACATGGCCGCCAACTGCTTCGCGGGTTCCGGCGGGCAGTGGCGGCTCCGCATGTTCTCGCCCGCATACGGCGTCGTCGAGGACGCCGCCACCGGTTCGGCGGCCGGTTCGTTGGCGGTGCATCTGGCGCGGCACGGCATGATCCCGTTCGGTGAGTGGATCGAGGTCCGGCAGGGCGTCGAGATCGGTCGCCCGTCGACGATGCGGGCCCGGGCCACCGGTGCACCGGACCGGATCGAGACGGTCCAGGTCGCCGGATCCGCGGTCGTGGTGGCCCGGGCGACGCTCTACACGTGAGCCCCGGCGGTCCCGCCGACGCGCGGTGAGCCGACAGACCGAGGTGGGCCCGCCCGCTGTCAGCGGGCGGGCCCACCTCGGTGGCTGCCGTGCCGGATCGGCCAGGTGCGGCTGTTCAGCCCTTCGACCGGGTGATGTTGACCATCCAGAAGATCCCGAACTGGTCGATGAACGAGCCGGCCTCGTCGCCCCACACCTGCTTGTTGAGCGGCATCGTCACCGTGCCGCCGACCGACAGCCGCTCGAAGTACCCGCGCAACGCGGGATCGTCGCCGCCGAGATAGATGGCGACGTTGTTGCCCGGGTGGAACGGCACCCGTTCGGGGACGTCCCAGGCCATCAGGGTGAACCCGTCCGGGGTGGTGAGCACCGCGTGCATGATCTTGTCGGCGGCCATCACGTCGGACGCGCCGTACTCGGTGAACGTGCCGATCTTCAACTCGCCGCCGAGGACCTCGCGGTAGAACCGCAGGGCCTCCCGGGCGTTGCCATTGAAGGCGATGTACGGGTTGAGTCGAGCGGTCATCTGCTGCTCCTAGGTGGGGATTCCGCCGCGGTCGATCGTCGGCACCTCGATGCCCAGCGCCCGGAGCTGCTGGAACGGGTTCATGAATTCCCGCTGGCGGCGGATCTTGCCATTGTCCAACTCGAACGAGTGGATGAAGTGGTTGCGGTAGTACCCGGGCGGGTACGCCGGATAGAGGATCTGACCCTCGCCGTCGCACTCGACCCAGAACCGGTTCGGGTCCTGCGTCTCGAAGATCTCGACGTTCGTCCACTCCCAGTCGGGGAACATCCGCAGCGACCACTCGCCGTGCGCCCGGAGCAGTTCGTGGCCCTGTGAGGCGACCGGCTGCCCGGTGTCGGTGGTCCACAGGCCGGCGCTGCCGTCCTCGGTGAACAGCAGGTAGCGGGTCAGCCGGTTCTCGCCCATGCGACTCATGTAGTCGGTGACGGTCGCGCGGTTGCGGGCACGCAGGTCCACTTGGTCGGTGAATCCCGGAAGCTGGGTCTCGGTCGTCAACGGAAGTCCCTTCTCAGCCGGTAGCAGTCAGGTCAGAACCGAAGCTCGGGGCGGTAGATGTCCAGCCAGGTGCTCAGGTCGAGCACCCGCTCCATGCCGTTGCGGATCTCGATCGGCAGGGCGCCAGACTCGCGGGTGATGTCCTCCAGGTAGGTGCGGTCGACCAGGTTGAACACGGGGCTGTCGGTGGCGAGCAGGTCCCTGCACTGCTGCAACAGGGCGCTCGTGTACATCGGGTCGAGCGTGGCTGGATACGGGGCCTTCACCCGGTCGAGGACCGACCGGGGGAGCAGGTCGGCGGTCGCGGCCCGAAGCAGGCTCTTCTCCCGCCCGTCGAACGTCTTCATCGACCACGGGGTGTTGTAGACGTACTCGACCAGCCGGTGGTCGCAGAACGGCACCCGGACCTCCAGACCGACGGCCATGCTGATCCGGTCCTTGCGTTCGAGCAACATCCGGACGAAGCGGGTCAGGTGCAGGTAGCACATCTCGCGCATCCGGAACTCGTGGTCGCTCTCGCCGTCGACCCGCTCGATCTCGGTGAGCGCCTCGGCGTACCGGTCCCGGATGTAGCTGGGCAGGTCGAGAGCGGCCGTGATGTCGGCGTTGAACCGATCCGACACCTGGGCCTTCGCGCCGCTGACGAACACCGCCATCCAGGGGAAGGTCGCCGCGGCCTGTGCCTCCGGCTGAAAGAACCACCGGTAGCCGCCGAAGACCTCGTCGGCGGACTCGCCGGACAGGGCTACCGTGGAGTGCTGACGGATCGCCTGGAACAGCAGGTACAACGAGGTGTCCATGTCACCGAGGCTGAGCGGACTGTCCCGGGCGGTGATCACCGCCCGCCGTACCGCGGGGTCGGCGATGTCCTGGTGGTTGAGGACCACCGACTCGTGCAGCGAGCCGACGTGCGCGCTCACCTCGCGCGCGTACGGGGCGTCGGTGGTGGCGCGCAGATCGTCGGCGACGAAGTCGTCCTCGCGTCCGGTGAAGTCCACCGCGAAGCTGCGTACCTTCTCACCGCGTTCGCCGAGCTTGGCGGCGGCGATGGCGGTAATCGCGCTGGAGTCGAGCCCACCGGACAGCAGGGTGCAGCGCGGCACGTCGGAGACCAGTTGGCGTTCCACCACGTCCCCGAGTAACGAGCGGACGTTGGCGATGGTGGTCTGCAGGTCGTCGGTGTGCGGGCGGCTCGGCAGCGTCCAGTAGCGGTGCTCGCGCAGGCCTGCGCGGTCGACGGTGACGATCCCGCCGGGCAGCACCTCGTTCATCCCGCACCAGACGGCGCTGCCGGGCGTCTGGGTGAAGCTGACCAGCTCCCGGATCCCCGCCAGGTCGACGACACGTTCGGCCAGCGGGTTGGCGAGGATCGCCTTGGGTTCGGAACCGAAGAGTACCCCGTCGTCGGTGCGATAGTAGTAGAGCGGCTTGACGCCGAGCCGGTCCCGGATCAGCACCAGCTTCTCGACCCGGGAGTCCCACACGGCGAAGGCATACATGCCGTTGAGCCGTTCGGCGACCGCCTCGCCCCATTCCAGGTAGCCGTGCAGCACCACCTCGGTGTCGCTGCGGGTCCGGAAGCGGTGACCGCGGCGTCGCAGTTCGCCGCGCAGCTCCCCGAAGTTGTACACCTCGCCGCTGTAGGTGATTGTCACGGTGCCGTCGTCCGTCTGCACCGCCATCGGCTGGGTGCCGCCGTCGATGTCGATGACGGCGAGCCTGCGGTGGCCGAGCCCGGCGTGCCGGTCCAGCTGGACACCGGCGGCGTCCGGGCCCCGGCAGGCCATGGTTGCCGTCATCGCGTCCAGGTCGGCCTGGTGTCGCGCCAGATCCCGATCGTACGAGACCCAGCCCGCAATTCCACACATCTCGTCTACCTGTTCCTCTCGAGCGAACTGTCCGGGTGTGGTCAGGGTTGGAGGCGGCCGGACCTCCACCCGGTGCCGTCGCGGTCGAAGCGCAGCCGACGGTGCAACCGGTCCGGGCTGGACTCCCAGAACTCGACCGACTCCGGCTCAAGCAGGTAGGCCAGCCAGGCATCCGGACGGGGCAACGGCACACCCCCGTCGCCGAGCTGCCGCGCCTGCTCGCGCAACGCGTTCTCGTCGGAGAGGGGCGCGCTCTGCTGCGACGCCACCGACATCGGGTGGGTGGCGACCGGCCGGGCCATCCACAGGGCGTCGGCCTCGTCGGCGCCCAGCGGGCCGGTCGGCCCGCTGACGACCACCTGGCGGGCCACCTCCCTCCAGTAGAGGACACCCGACGCCCAGCGGTTGGCCGCCAACTCCCGGCCCTTGCGGCTGCCGGAGTGACTGGCGAACAACAGTCCGGTGTCGCGCACGGCGAGGACCTGCACCATCCGGGTCGACGGGCGACCGTCGGCGTCGGCGGTCGCCAGCGCCAGCGCACCGGGCTCGCGGACGGCGTCCGCTCGCGCGGCGTCCAGCCAGCTCCGCAGCAGCCCCATCGGCTCGTCGGGCGGAGTGGCGAAGACATTGCCACCCAACTGCTGTGCGGACGTGCTCACGACGGATTCCGGACGGGTCCGAATGCCAGCCCACGGTCGTCGGACGGCCCGGCGTGCAGTCCTTCCACGATGGCCTCCACCTCGGTCATCATCCGTACGGTGGGCGGGTATCCGATCAGCTCGGTGGCCCGGTTCGGCGGCAGGGGCGCGGACAGGTCGGCGGTGGCGTCCCACAGCATGACCGCGCCCCAGCGGTTGGTCTCCCGGTCGGAGATCCAGAACTTCAGACGCATTCCGTGTACCCGCTCCCACGGATGCACGCCCTCCTCCCGCAGGTAGTCGCGCAGTGAGTCGATGGTCTGGGTGGATCCGGCAAGGTCCCACCAGGAGATGGCGGCCTTCATGCGTTCATGACCCCTCGATGTGTGTCAGCGATGCCAGCAGGTCACCCAGCACGCGTTCGCCGTCCTGGGTGAGCACCGACTCCGGGTGGAACTGCACGGAGCTGAAGAGGGCTCCGCGTAGGGCGTGCACCTCACCGGTGGTGCGGTCGTGGCTGACGCGCACCTCGCCGGCCTTGGGACTGTGGAACTGCTCCATCCGCCCGTACGCGACGAAGGAGTTGTAGAAGCCAACCCGTGCCGGGGTGCCGAACAGGTCGATCTCGCGTTGGACACCCTGGTTGGGGATGTCCCGGCGCCGCAGCGGCAGGCCGAGGTGCCGGCACAGCAGTTGGTGGCTCAGGCACACCGCCAGGAACGGGGTACGCCGGGCGAGGAGCTGGTCGATCACCTCGGTGAGGCGGCTCATCCGTGGGTCGGCGGTGTCGCGCGGGTCACCCGGACCGGGGCCGAGGACGACGAGGTCGTGGGCGTCGAACCCGGGGCGGGTGTCGAACCGGGTCACCTGCACCGCCAGGCCGAGTGCCCCTAGCTGGTGGGCCAGCATCGCGCTGAAGGCGTCCTCGGCGTCGACGATCAGGGCTCGGCGGCCGGCCAGGGCGGGCTGCGGCCGCCTGCGGGTCTGCGCGTCGCTGAGCCAGAAGCTCGCGATCGCCGTGTTGCGGCGGTCGAGCGCCTGCCGGATCAGTGGGTGCCGGTCGAGGCGTTCGCCGACGCCCAACGCGGAGAGGACCCCGGCGGCCTTGGTGTGGGTCTCGGCGACCTCGGCGTCGGGATCGGAGTGCCGGACGAGCGTGGCACCGACGCCGACCTCGATGCTGGCGCTGTCGTCGGTCTCCGAGGGCCGGATGTCGACGGTGCGGATCATGATGGCGGCGTCCATTGTCCGTGCGCCACCGGCGTCCCGGCCGATCAGGGCCGCGATGCCGCCGTAGTAGCCGCGGCCGTGCGGTTCGTAGCGGGCGATCACTCGGAAGGCGTTTTCCAGCGGGCTCCCCGTCACGGTCGGGGCGAACATGGTTTCCCGGAGGATGTCCCGGGGGTCCAGACTGCTGGGGCCCTCGATGTTGTACTCGGTGTGCGCGAGCCAGGCCATCTGCCGCAGGAACGGGCCGACCACCCGGCCCCCACCGTCGCACACCCGGGCCATCATCTTGAGCTCCTCGTCGAGGACCATGTACAGCTCGTCGGTCTCCTTGCCGTCGGTGAGGAAGTCGAGGACCTCCGCCAGCACCGGCCCAGTCCTCGGGTAGCGGTAGGTGCCGCTGATCGGGGTCATCGCCGCCACGCCGCCACGCAGGCTGATGTGCCGTTCCGGGGTGGCGCCGACGAAGGTCCGGGTGCCGGTGTGCACGAGGAAGGTCCAGTAGGCGCCGGTCTCCCGGGCGAGCAGCCGGCGGAACAGGCTCAGCGCCGTGCGCGGGGAGTACCCGGTGACGGTGGTGACGTACGACCGCTTGATAACGAAGTTCGAGCCGGCACCGGTGCTGATCTCGTTGGCGAGTACCGCACGTACCGTGTCGGCGTAGGTGTCGTCCTCCGTGTCGAAGCCGCCGTTGGTGAGGCTGATCGGCTCGTCCGGGAGGTGTTCGAACGCTTCGGCCCTGGTCATCGAGCCCTGTTCGGTCACCGACAGGGTGATCAGCGGTGACCCGTCCGCGACGGCGGTGAATCCCCGCTCGGTGATTTGCTGGTGGGGCACCAGCACCAGCGTCTCGTGTAGCGCCTCGTCGCCTGGTCCGGCCCCGTGGAGCGGGGCGTCGGGGAGTGGGACGTCGGCGAGCCGGGCGACGGCGCCGATCCGGCCGGACAGGATCTCCACTCGGTCGCCGTCCACCGACTCGGGGCGGTGCAGCAGGGCGAATGCCTCCCGGCCGGGATCGACGAGCTGTCGGAGCAGACGGGGCGCGTTCACGGGAAGACCTCCTCCGTGGTGGTGACCACCGCGCAGCGCGCGGCCGCGTAGTCGAGCGTCAACTGGTGGTGGTCGGCGGAGAAGTCACCGATGGCGTCGGCGACGAGGAAGGGCTGGATGTCGTTGGTGAACGCGTCGAGGGCGGTGGCCAGCACCCCGACGTGCCCGTAGACCCCGCAGACGATGAGCTGGTCGCGACCCTGCCGGCGTAGTCTGGCCAGCAGGTCCGAACGGTGGAACGCGCTGTAGCGCCACTTGGTGAGAATGTGGTCCGCCGGTCCGGGCGCGAGTTCGGTGACGATCTCTCGGTCGCCGGGTTGCCCGCTCATCCCGGGACCCCAGATGTCCTTGAGCAGGCCGCGCTCCTGCTCGGTCATGCCTCCGGGCTGGGCCGTGTAGTAGGTCGGCACGCGGAGTTCGCCGCATCGCTGGCGTAACTGGACGCAGTTGCGGACCAGCGGCTCGCGTACCGACGGGGCGAACGGGCCGAGGAAGTAACGCTGCATGTCGTGGACGAGCAGCGCTGCCCGGCTGGCGTCGGGAGTCCACTGCGCGATGCTGGCGGGCAGGTCACCCGTGGTCGGAAGCGGGTAGGCGGCGATCGGTGTCAGGCCCGGCACGATTTCTCCTCAGCCCGGTTCGTCAGGGGTATCGCCTGCCAGGCGGAGACCACGGTCTGCGCCTGGCGGAAATTGAGCCGCGGGTCGCAGAGCGAGGTGTACCGCCGGCCGGCCGGCTCGCCGCTGTGCCCGTCGTCGATGCACTCGGTCACGTCGTCGGGGGTCGTCTCGAGGTGCATGCCGCCCGCGACGCCACCTCCGGCGTGCACCGCGACCTGGAACGCGGTGACTTCCCGGATGATGGTCGACAGGACGCGCGTCTTGCGTCCGGTGGATGTGGTCACGGTGTTGCCGTGCAGGGGATCGACCAGCCAGACCACCGGGTGCCCGGCAGCGCGTACGGCCCTCACGAGCGGCGGCAGCCGGTCAGCGGCCACGTCGGCGCCCAGCCGGGCGATCAGGGTGAGACGGCCCGGTTCCCGCAGTGGATCGAGCCGTGCGCACAGGGCGAGCAGGTCGGCGACCGTCATCGTCGGCCCGACCTTGCACGCGACCGGGTTAACCACCTGGGCGAGCAGGGCGACGTGGGCACCGTCGAGCTGCCGGGTCCGCTCACCGATCCACGGCCAGTGGGTGGAGGTGAGTACGAGTCGGCCGGCGCGGTCACGGCGCAGCATCGGAACCTCGTAGTCGAGCAGCAGCGCCTCGTGGCTGGTCCAGACGGGCGCATCGGCGGCACGGCCGGTCCGGAGTTCGCTGATGGTCCGTCTCGCCGACCGGTATCCCACGAGCAGCCGCTGCGGGTCGGGCCGGCGTGCCAGCCGGGTCGCCGCAGGATCGTTTACCAAGTGGCCGCGGTAAACGGGCAGGTCGACGCCGTCGACCTGTTCGGTGGGCCTCGACCGTGGCTTGGCGTACTGGCCGGCGATGCGGCCCACCCGGACGACGGGTCGACCGGTGGCGGTGCTCATGGTGTTGGCGAGGGCGTCGAGCAGGGCCACCTTGCGCCTGACGTGTTCCGCGGTGCATTCCGCAGGGTCCTCCGCGCAGTCACCGGCCTGCAGTACCTGTGCGTGCCCGGCGGCGACGTCGGCGAGTGAACTCTGGAACGTGGGAAGTGACTCCGCCTCGATGAGCGGGGGGAGGCTCGCCAAGACGTCGCGGATTTGCGTGACCTGCTCCGGGTCTTCCCATTCAGGTTGCTGCTGGGCGACCTTGGCCGGTGGAACATCGAGTGAGATGGCGTTCACACTCTCTCCCAACCTCGGACATTTCGGCATTCGCTGGTTACTTCAGGTGTGGCCCGCAGTCGATTCGGCTGGTGAATCGGCTGCGGGCTCACTTACCGACGTGCTGTGGAGTGCGTGAGAGAGACGCGGTCAGTGGATGGGCCGATCAGCTGTGTGGCGGGTAGGGATTGTCCTGAATGTAGAGCCAGGTGCCGTTCACCTGCTGGCGGACGATGTCGCAGAAGTTCCCCGAGAAGCTCACCCGGGTGCCGTCGGGCCCGTCCTGTTCCAGCGTGTAGGTGCCCATCACGGACGCCGAGCGACCAATCACCTTGTTTCCGACGCGCGTTCCGCCGGCCTCCACGATCTGGAGCGGGTTGACCTGGAGGATCGGGTCTGATTCGAACCACTCGACGTAGAACGCGCGAATCGCGGCATGGCCGCGAATGACCGATCCGTCCCAGTCGATGATGGCCGCCTCGCGCTCCTGGAGCGCGATGATCCCGTCGACGTCCTTTGCCACGATCCGCTGACCGAGGAGGTTGATCAGCTCGGCGGGGGTCTGGGCGCCGGCCTGGAGGGCGGCGGCGTTGGCGGCGGGGGCCGGTGCGGCGGTGGTGGTCGGCGCGACGAATCCGGGCACTCGGGCGTGCGCTGCGTGTCCGGCGGAATGGTTGGTGTGTGCCGTTTGGGGGCTTTTCGTATCGGTCTGGCCATAGGCGGAACTGGCCCCGAAGAGGGTGCCGGCGGCCAGCAGGATACCGCAGGCGACAATGGGTAGCGTGCGCTTGATTTCATGCATGACTGTCTCCCCCTAATTGGAAGTGGTTACTAGGGTTTGAGTCGCTCATCTGGCCCGTCATTTACGGGCACGCTTCATGATCCCCGGTTTGTTGTTCGGCGGTCCGATGGCATTGATACAACAGCCCGCCTCTGACCCTGTCAAGACACATTAAGCTCGGGCGGCGACAGTATTTCAACATCATGAATCGCTTGGTGGGGCGTTGTGCCACCGACTCGTGCTTACTACCAGCCAAAACGCGAATCTCCGATTCTCTCCTTCCGGAAGGATGCCCCCAAAACGCGCTGGCCGAAGTTGTGGACTACAGTTGCGGATCTTGGTCTCATGGTGGTCGCACGGCGGTTTGCGAATCCCGTCGGCGCACTTACCTAAACTTTGGCCGTTTTGCTGGCTTTCGGTAGTTCGATCTGGGTGATGGCTATTTCGTAGGTGACGCCGCGGGATGCGTTGTGTTCGTCGTTGGTGTTTCGTGCGGGTGCGGGTGTGTCGGTTGCGGGTATCGGCCAGGTCGATCGCGGTGCCGTCGATCGCGGTGACCAGCAGGCCGAACGCGTACGACTCGGGGCCGAACGTCGGTGTGGACCGGGCGGCGTCGGTGAACACCTGCTCCGTCACCGCCGCCGGGAGCCTGGCCCGGGCCTTCGACACCGCCGCCGCGGTCGGTACGCCCTCGACCCGGGTGCGGGGGGTCCGTGAGATCACCCGTGCGGCCACCACCACCGGCATGAATACCGGATGACGACAGCCTGGCTGGAGTTCAAATGAGAGCGATGGTCCGATTCGGACGGCGCCGCCGGTGTGTTGTCACGGCCGAGCTCCCCGCCCCTGCCACTGCCCGAGGTCCGACCGGTGCCCGGTCGACCACGCCCTTACGAAGTCCGCTGGTGCCCCGAGCCACTGCGCAGCGGGTGGCTCGCTACGCCGGTGCCCACGCCGGGGCGGCAGGCCGCGACCTGCCGGGGCTTGCGGGGGGCGGGGCAGGCATCGGGCGCGGTTGCCAGTTGCACCGTGCGGAACGCGTGGGCGAGCATGCACGTGGTGATCGTGTGGTGCCAGGCGGTCCAGGTGCGCACCTGGTACTGGTCGAGACCGATCAGTTCGTCGCCGGGTTGCTCCGGCTGCCCCGCGCGGTGTCGCCGCTCCGCCGCGCTGATCAGGACGGACGCGGGTGTACGGCGGCGCGCGTGGGCCACGAAGTAGGCGACATCGTGCGGGTTGTCGACCGACCGCCGCATCATGAGCGACTGGGCGAACCCACGGGTGGGGACCTCGCCACCGACCAGCAGGCTGCCGCCGAGTCCGACGAGCGCCCAGTCGTGCGTACGTCCGGTCGTCCGTTCGGTCCGGCGGTGCCAGTAACTGTCGGCGATCTGACCGAGGATCTGTTCGGGGCCGGTCGTGGTGGCCGACCTGGTTGCACCGACCCTGATCAGGGGCAGCGTCGCCGGCACGGCCGCGATGTACGGCAGGGCACGCTGCACGCACCAGTCGCGGACCTGCGGATGCTGGGCGTATCCGTCGTCGAGGCTGACCCAGCTGAACGGCACCGCCGCATCGACTGCCTCGGCCAGCAGCTCGACGGCCTGCTCCGGCCGGGAGGCGTACGCGACGTCGGCGGGAATGCCCGCCTTCCTGCGGCGCACCGAGTCGGCGATCCAGGTGCGCGGTAGGTGCAGCCGATGCCCGACGTACGCCGTCCCGGCCGGCGCGGCGTACGCCAGCATGACCGCGACCTGGCAGTTCTCGACGCGGTTGGTGAGCGTGCAGTGCTGCGGTCCCACCCCGACGGACTTGTCGCCCCGCTTGATCACCTGGGCGTCGCGGATGACGAGCATGGCGTCCGGGTCGCCCAGGTGCTCGATCACGTACGAGCGGACCTCGGACTCCAGGGCGTCGGCGCTCCACGCGCCCCGCGACAGCAGCGCCTGCATGCGGCCCGGGTGGCTGTGCCCGGCCCGTTCGGACAAGGACCAGCAGTTCTTCTTCGGCAGGTCCGACAGCAGCCCTTCGACCAGATCGTGGAAGACGACGCGGGGCTCGGGGCGGGCGAACACGTGCCCGACACGGTCCGTCAATTGTCGCAGTTGCGACGCCCAGCCGGGGGGCAGGCCGTTGGCCACCAGGGTCACCCAATCTGCCAGCTGCCCGCGCCGGACGGACCGGCGCGAGCAGCGAGCGTGGCGAGGTCGGTTCAGGCGACGGCGGTGCCCTCGAGCTCGACCAGTTGGCCGGGGATCGCCAGGCGCGTCACCCCGAGCATCGTCGTGGTCGGCGCGACACCCGCAGCCCCCAGTCGCCCGGCGAGCACGCCATAGTGGGGGAACAGCTGGTCGACGTCGGTGGTGTAGACGTTCAATCGGATGAGGTTCGCCAGGGTCATGCCCGCTTCCTTCAGCACGGCCTCCAGGTTGTCGACGCACAGCGCGAGCTGCGCGGCCATGTCGCCGTCGTGCTCGGGCTTACCCTCCGGGCTCATCGACGTCTGTCCCGAGACGTACAGCGTCCGGGTCTGACCAGAAACGACTTCACCCTGGTTGAAGCCCATCTCGAGCGACCAGTTCACCGGGTTGACCGCGATACGCTCTGCTGCCACAGTTACTCCTTGACTCATTGAGGGCGAGCTCGGTTGAGGACGCGTGCGTCACGCTGCCTGAGCAGGTGGCGTGACGCGCTTCTGCGGACGAGTGTCACAAGGAATCACGACACCTTGTGTCAGGTATTCCGGGGCTGTCCCTGGCTAGAGTTGTCCTGTGCGCGCCGATCGGCTTGTCTCGCTGATGTTGCTTCTTCGCCAGCGTGGTCAGTTGACCGTCGACACCCTGGCGCGGGAGCTCGAGGTCTCCACCCGCACGGTGCTGCGTGACGTCGAAGCGCTGTCCGCCGCCGGTGTGCCCGTCTACACCGAGCGGGGCCGCCACGGAGGCGTCGCTCTACTACCCGGCTTCCGCGCTGAGCTCACCGGCCTCAACCACGACGAGACGCTGGCCCTGGTAACCGCTGCCTCCGCCCGGGGTGAACAGGTCTTCGGTCTCGGTGGCGCCCTCTCCTCGGCCATCCGCAAGGTCGTGAACGCGCTGCCCGACGGCCATCGGGTCACCGTCAGCGACGCGGCCCAACGGCTACTCGTGGAGCCGGAGACCGATCTGCTCTCCCGCAGGCAGGCTGCCCGAGCCGTCCCTGACAGCACCATGCTGACTGTCCGGCATGCCGTGGTCGCCGGTAATCGGCTGCGAATCCACTACGCGGCTCGTGACCAGAACCCACTGTGGCGCACGGTCGACCCGGTGGGCCTGGTGACCGTGCGCGACCGGATGTATCTGCTCGCGACCCGCAACGGCGAAGATCGCACCTACCGGTTGTCCCGAGTGCTGGCCGCCGAGGAACTTGACGAACGGGCGCAGCGCACCGATCACATCGATCTCGACTTGCTCTGGAAGCAGCGGTGCGCGCAGTTCCTGTCCGCCGACCACATCTCCGTGTCGGTCAGGGTCGCCCCGATGTGGCGTGAGGAACTGCTGGCCAGTGCCGTGGCCGTTCGCGCCGAAGAGCCCGACACGGACGGCTGGCTGCGCCTCAACGTCACCTTCGAGAACCTGCGGCATGCCGTCTGGGCCGTGTGGCAACTCGGCGCCGATGCGGAGGCACTCTCCCCGCCCTCCCTCCGGGCCGCTCTGGGCTGCCGGGCGGCGACGCTCGCCGACCTCTATGACAACTCCGGGGACGCCCATCGTCACGCGAGTGCTGCCCCGTCCCCGGCCGCCCCGGGTGACCGGCGAGAGTGACGGTTTGAGAGGGCATCGAAACCGCTTCGGGATGTACGCCGTACCTGTCCACCCCGAGGGAGAAGCCGCCCATCGCCCGGAGACCCGCACTGCGGGTGTACCGCAGACTCATGGGCGCGGTTCGTCCCGACCGACCCACACCGGGCCCGCACCCGCCTCGTGCTCCGGTGCCGTCACTGCGTCACCCGGTGGCCCGTGCGCTGGTGAGCAGAGCACGCAGCGCCGCGCCGAACGCCGCGGGGTGGGTCCGGTACCCCTCGTGGCCACCCGGCAGGTCGGCCAGGTGTACGCCGAGTACGGCCGCGAGCCGGGCGGCGGAGCGACTGGGGAAGGTGTCGGTCTCTCGGCCGGTGGCGGGCACGATCGTCGGGGCACCCGTGCGCAGCGCCGCCCAGCCAGCGGCGCTGACCTGGTATTCCCACGTCGCACGCGCCTCGCCGGTGAGGAAGGCGTTGATGTTCGCGACAGTCCGACTGCTGGGCGGCTCCCACACCACCTCGTCCTCGCGGTCGCGTGGATCGTGGGAGGGGTCTCCGAAGCCGGCCCGCAGGACCCTGAGCGCCGCCTGCCAGCCGGACTCCGCGTGGACCCGGCGGGCGTCGCGGTGCAACCTGTCGTACTCGGCGCGCTCGGACGCGGTGGCGAGCGACCGCAACGGGGACTCGTGGGCGACGAGGACACTCACCCGCTGCGGCCGGCGCCATGCGAGTTCCAGGCCGATGACCGCGCCGGTGCTGCATCCGAACACGTCGACGGGGGCCGCGCCGAAGACGTGGTCGGCCAGCGCGCCGGCGTCCTCGGCATGCCGCTCGAGTGACACCGGGCGCCCCGGGTCGTCCACCGTGGTGCGGGTCTGGCCCCGCCGGTCGTACGTCAGCACGGTGTGGGTCTCGGCGAGCCGGGTGGCGAGCAGATCGGCGGCGTGCGCGTCACCACCGCCGCTGGGCAGCAGCATGAGGGGCGGGCCGGCACCGCGTACGACGTGGTAGAAGTCCGCGCCGTCGCCCCGGAACGTCCCGGTTCGGTCAGCGGCCACCGTCGTCCCCGCCCTGGCTCTGGAAATGCTTCGCCCGCGCGAGATCACCGTTGGTGAGGCCGTGTCGCCGGAAGTACATCCGTGGGTTGAAGTACACCGCGATCCGCGCGGGTCCGTCGGCGGAGCGCTGTGCGCTGAGGAACGAGTGCGCGTACATCTCCCTGTCGGCCTCGCCGCCCAGGAAGAACCGCGCGCAGCGCTCGTAGGCGTCGCGGCTGCGCGCCGACACGTCGTAGGCGTCGAGGACCTCGCGGATCATCCACTGCGCCTCCGCGTCGGAACGGCAGCGCGGGGTCAGCCCGAACTGGTGCATCACCGACTCGATCGGACGCGTGCCGCCGGGTACGAGCGAGACGTAGGTGCCGTACGACCAGAACCGACGGTGGTTGGAGCGCCATTCGAGCCGGGTCCGCGCCGGGGTCCCCGGTGTCCACGCGGATCGTGCCCAGGCGCGGCTGGCGATCGCGGCCATCGTGGGCCCGTCGCCGAGGTCGGCGCGTGGCCCCAACCGGTCCCAGCGGGCGAGGCGTTCCGGGGTGAGGACCCCGCGGTGCTGCACGTACAGCTTCGTCCTGGCTGACGGTCCGTCCGCGAGGTCGAGGCACAGGTAGGAGACCGTGTCGTCGTCGTGCATGGCGCCGGCGATCACCTGCCACTGGCCGGGAAAACCGAGCGCGGACAGGGCCGCGTCGACGCGCGCGGCCGTGTCGGCGGGGTCGGGGCCGCCGAGCCACAGATGGATCTTGCCGCTCGGTGGTCGACCGGGCACCCAGCCCATGGTGTGGAACGCGGCCATGGGCGGGCGGTCGGCCGGTCGGGGTGCCACGAGGTGCTCGATCCGCCGCAGCCGGCTCAGATCGAGGCCGTGGGTGGCGCTCAGGCGCGCGCTCAACCGTTGCGCGCTCTCCCAGTACGACACCGGGTTGGCGGGTTCGGCGTGCGCTTCGACCGAGGCGCGCAGACCGAGCGGCTCGTCGCCGAGCACGACGGAGAGTTCGAGCGGTGTGCTGTCCGCGGTGAGCGTCGACCACGCCGGCGGGGTGTCGAGCAGGCGATGTCGCCACGTCTCCCCCATGAGCTGGACGTCCGCCGCCGCCTGGTCGGCGAGTTGGTCGAGGCCGGCCGCGTGGCACAGTCCTCGCACGGCGGCCTCCGCGTGCTCGCCGCAGGTCGTGGTCACGGCGTGAACCTCATCGGCAGGCTGGCGATCCCGTTCACCACGGCCGACACGAGGTGACGCGGAGGGCCGGCGAGAGCGAAGTGGACGCCGCTGTCGGCGAGTTCGTCGACGACGGCGGTGAGCAGGGTGCGTGCCGCCGCCGCGCCGACGCAGAAGTGGGGGCCGAGCCCGAACGCGAGGTGCGGGTTGGGCGCGCGGCGGGGATCGAACCGGTCGGGCGACGGAAACACGGACTCGTCCCGGTTCGCCGACGCGATCCAGGCCACCACCCAGTCGCCCGCGCGCAGCCGCGCCCCGCCGAGTTCGACGTCCGTGGTGACCCGACGCACCAACTGCCGGGCGGGGGTGGTCCAGCGAGCCGCTTCGTCGACCAGCCCGGGAATCACCGACCGGTCGTCGACGACCGCCTGCCACAGGTCGGGCGTGCGCGCGAGGTGCAGCAGCAGGTGGAGCGCGACGCTCACCGTGGCGGTGTTGCCGCCGACCAGCGCGCTGTGGACGTTCAGCATGATCCGGCGCCGGGTCAGCGCGGTGCCGTCGACAGGGGTCGCCGACAGCGCCCCGATCAGCGTTTCCGGTCGGGACAGTGACGTGGGCAACGAGGCCCTGATCGACCCGAAGAGCCGGGAACTCGCGCGTAGGACGGTCTCGTCCTCGTCTCCGTCCCGGTAGGACGGGTCGCCCGGGGCGATGGTGGCGAGGGCAGCCGTGACCGCGTTGTCCCAGTGTTCCTCGGGCATCCCGAGCAAGGGTCCGGCGGCGATCATCGGGAGCTGCCGCAGTGTGGTGGCCAGATCGTGGACGCCTCCGGCGAGCATCGGGCGCAGCAACCGACGCACGCGCACGCGGATCTCGGTCTCGTGCGCCCGGACGGCAGCCGGCCCCACCGCGCGGTTGGACGGCCGGCGCAGCGCCGTGTGCTGGGGTGGGTCCGTGAGCGCCAGAGCCTGGCCGCCAGCCGGATCAGGTGCGCCGACACAGGTGAGCACGGCGCCCGAAGTGGAGCTGTAAACCGCCGCGTCGCGTAGCACCGTGTGACATTCCGCATAGCGGAAAAACGACCAGCATTTCGTCCCGTTGGGGGCGACGTCCTTACGCACCGGCTCGGTCCGCCGCAGTGCCCGCCACGCCGCGTGCGCACCACCCTCCGGATAGGAGGTGGCGTCAAAGCAATCAAAAGTGGACATCACATGTGCTGCTCGCGAGCGGCCTGATTCCGCAGCCATGCCGTATCACCGCCCTGCGCCGACGACAACTGCCGTGAGCTTGCCAGACTCTTGCACACTCCCACAAATAGTTGGATCATGGCGAGACCCCCTCACCAGGGAAGGCAAGACAGTGGACGACATCGAACGGGCAATCCACGGCTTCATCGCGAACGTGCTGCTGGAGGGCGAGGACATCTCGTTCGACGAGCACACTCCGCTCCTGGAGCACCGGCTGATCGACTCACTCAACGTAGAAGAGCTCATCGCTTTCATCGAGAGCACCTATTCGGTTACGTTGAGCGACTGGCCGCACTCGAAGTGGGAGACCATCCAGAACATGGCTGGGCTCATCCACGCGCATTCCCCACACTTCCCGGAGGCCGCCATGAGCACCACACCCGAGGCCATCGTCACCGATTACGAAAAGTCAGTCGCTCGTTACTGGAACGAGAAACTGGACGACCCGATCAACCTTCTGCTCGGTGCCGAGGACGGGCTGGTCCACCACCACTACGGCCTCGGGGACTACGACCCCGCGGTGCTCTCCGGCAGCGGCGCCGACCGCGAAGCCGCCATCATCCGGGAGCTGCACCGGCTGGAGTGCGCCCAGATGGACGTCGTGCTGGACGCGCTCGGCGGCATGGAGCCGGACAACCGGTTCCTCGACGCCGGGTCGGGCCGGGGCGGTGGCTCGTTCAGCGTGCACCGCAGGTTCGGCTGCTGGGTGGATGGCATCACCCTGTCGCAGGCCCAGATCGACTTCGCCACGAAGCTGGCAGCGCGACACGGCTGCACGGACAAGGTCGCCTTCCACCTGCAGAACATGACCCGAACGCAGTTCCCGGACGGCCACTTCGACCGGATCCTCACCAACGAGACCACCATGTACGTCGACCTGGCCGCCGCGTTCGGCGAGTTCGCCCGGGTCCTGCGTCCCGGCGGTCGCTACGTCTGCGTCACCTACTGCGTCAACGACGCGATCGCGCCGACCAGCGCGGACTGCGAGGCGGTGGACGCGCACTACGGGACCCGGATGCACAAGCGCAGCGAGTACCTCGCGGCGTTGTCCGCCGCCGGGTTCTCGCCCAGTCAGGTCACCGTCCTCAACTCCCAGACGATCCCGTACTGGGAGCTGCGCAGCCACTCCGAGCACCGGACCGGCGTCGAGCGGGCGTTCCTCGACGGATACCGGTCCAACGTGCTGCAGTACGTGCTGATCGTGTCCGAACGCCTGCCGGCCTGACCCGGGCACCCCCGCCGAGGACACATGGACTTTGCACCGGACCCCGACCAACGGCTGCTCGCCGACAACTTCCACGCCCTCGGCGTCACGCTCAACGCCTCGGACGAGCACGACCGCCACGGCGGGACGTACTTCAGCCGGCAGAAGTGGCGACGGTGCGGAGACATCGGCCTGCTCGGACTCAGCCTTCCCGAACGCTGGGGTGGGCTCGGGCTCGACTCGCTGAGCACGGCCATCGCGATCGAGGCATTCGCCCGCGGGCACGAGGACCTGGGGCTCGTCTTCTCCGCCTGCGCCCACCTGTTCGCGGGCGCGATGCCGATCGCGGCGCACGGCACCGACTCCGTACGGGACGAGGTGCTGCCGAAGCTCGGGTCGGGCGAGTGGATCGCGGCCAACGCGATAACCGAGGCCGAGGCGGGGTCCGACGTCTACGCCATGCGCGCCACGGCCGTACGCGACGGCGACCGGTACGTGCTCGACGGCGTGAAGAGCTACGTGACCAACGCTCCCCTGGCCGACGTGTTCGTGGTGTACGCGAGCACCGATCCCCGCAGCGGTTACCTGGGCATCAGCGCGTTCGTCGTCCACCGCGACACACCCGGGGTGACGGTCGGCTCGCCGCTGCCGAAGACCGGGCTCGCGTCCTCGCCACTCGCCCCGGTCTACCTAGACGGTGTGGCGGTGCCGGTGGCGAACCGGCTCGGCGGCGAGGGCGACGGGCGCGACGTCTTCACCGGGTCCATGGAATGGGAACGTACCTGCCTGTTCGCCGCCTACGTCGGCGCCATGGACCGTCAACTCGGCAGGACCGTCGCGTACACCGGCGAGCGCCGTCAGTTCCGCAAACCGCTCGCCAGACACCAGGCCGTCGCACACCGACTCGCCGACATGAAACTACGTCTGGAAAGCGCGCGTCTGCTGCTGTACCGCGCCTGCTGGGCGCGCGACCAGGGAACGGTCCGCCCGCTCGACGTGTCGCTCGCGAAGCTGGGCATCAGCGAGGCCGCCACCCTCAACGCGCTCGACGCCGTACACCTGCACGGCGGTGCGGGCATCGTGGAGGGTTCCGGCGTCGAGCGGGCCATCGCGGACGCGGTGCCCGCGGCGCTGTTCTCCGGCACCTCCGAGATCCACCGCGACGTCATCGCGGCGCAGCTACGCCATGAGACTTGAGGAGCACGTCCTCCGCGCCGCCACGGCGACACCCGACGCGGTGGCCGTGTGCGGTCCGGACGCATGCCTGACCTATCGCGAGCTGAACGCCCGCGCGGACGAGCTCGCCGCCGGACTGCGCGCGCTCGGTGTCGATGCCGGTGACCGCGTCGTCCTGTGGTTGCCGAAGTCCGCGTTCGGCGTCGCGGTCACGCAGGCGGTACTGCGGCTGGGCGCGGCCTACGTACCGGTGGACCCGCGCGTTCCGGCACTGCGGACGGCGGCCCTGATCGGCGACTGCGCACCTGCCGCGGTGGTGACGACGGCCGGGAGGGCCACCGACCTCGCCGGGCAGACGGCGCTACCGCCCGTGCTGGTCGGCCACGACGATCTCGCCCGGTGGGACCTCGCTCCGGCGCCACGCCCGCCCCGGCCGTCGACACGGGACGTCGACCTCGCCTACGTCCTCTACACGTCGGGTTCGACCGGAAATCCCAAGGGCGTATGCGTCAGCCACTCCGCGGCATCCGCGTTCGTCGACTGGGCGGCGGACGAGATCGGCCTCACCGGCGGCGACCGCCTCGCCAACCACGCGCCGTTGCAGTTCGACCTCTCGGTGTTCGACCTCTTCGCGGCGTTCCGGGCGGGCGGTTCCGTGCACCTGGTCCCGGAGTCCACCCCGGCGCGGAACCTGGTGCGGTTCATCGACGACCACGCCATCACGGTCTGGTACTCGGTGCCGTCCGCGCTGACGATGATGATCGAGTTCGGACGTCTCCTCGACCATGACCGCCTGCCGCTGCGCACCGTCGTGTTCGCGGGCGAGCCGTTCCCCATCGAGCACCTCCGGGCGCTGCGCCAGCGCTGGCCCGCACTGGACCTCTACAACTTCTACGGCCCCACCGAGACCAACGTCTGCGCCTTCCACCGCGTCGGGGCGATCCCGGCCGACCGCACCACGGCGGTGCCGATCGGCACCGCCGCCGCAGGCGACGAGATCTGGGCCGTACGCCCGGACGGAACGATCACCGAGCCCGGCGAGGAAGGCGAACTGATGGTCGCCGGGCCGACGCTGATGACCGGATACCTCAACGCCGAGCCGCTGCACGGCCCGTACGCCACCGGCGACGTCGTGCGCCGACTCTCCGACTGCGCGTTCGAGTACGTCGGCCGCCGCGACCACATGGTCAAAGTTCGGGGCTACCGGGTGGAACCGGCCGAGATCGAGGCGGCGCTACACGCTCACCCGGATGTCGTCGAGGCCGCGGTCGTGGTCACCGGGACCGGTCACCGGGCCCGCCTGCGCGCCTGGGTGCGCACCCGATCCGGACACCCCCTGCCGCTGGGCGAGGTCAAACCGTTCCTCGCGCAGCGACTGGCCCCGCACCTCGTTCCCGACAGCATCCGCACGATCGACCGGCTGCCGCGAACGCCCAACGACAAGATCGACCGTCGTGCGCTGGTCGAGAACCACACGACTGCAGGGAGGGACGGATTGTGACTGCCGAGACCTACGACGTCTGCATCATCGGAGGTGGCCCCGCCGGTTCGACCACCGCGTCGTACCTGGCTAAGGCTGGTCTGCGTTGCATCGTGTTGGAGGGCGACCGGTTCCCCCGCCCGCACGTGGGCGAGTCGCTGGTGCCGAGATCCACGGTCGCCCTTGAAGAGATCGGCGTGCTGGACAAGATCGACCGGGCCGGGTTCGCGCGGAAGTACGGCGCGGCGTGGACAGCCGCGGCGGATGACGCCCCGACGGTCGACGGCGTGGTGCGTTACCGCCGCCACTTCTCCATCCCGCAGGTCGCCGTCCGGTTCGCCGAACGCCAACAGACCGGGGTCTCGCACGAATACACCTATCACGTCGACCGGGCCCGCTTCGATCTCTTGCTGCTGGAACATGCCGCCGAGCTGGGCGCCACGGTGCTCCAGGAGGCCCGGGTCGGGCGGGTGGACCTCGACGGCCCGATGAAACGCGTGACCTTCCGGCGGCACGGCGTGACGTCCGAGGTGCACGCGCCGATGGTGGTCGACGCGAGCGGCCGCCGCACCATGCTCGGTCGTCAACTCAAACTCAAAGTCGCCGATCCGGAGTTCAAGCAGTACGCCGTGCACTCCTGGTTCGAGGGCCTCGACCGGGAGGCGGCGAGCGGCACCACCGGCATCGGCGACTACACGATCATCCACTTCCTTCCCTTCGCCGGATCCTGGATGTGGCAGATCCCGATCTCGGACACCGTGACCAGCGTCGGCGTCGTCACGGAGAAGGCCCGCCTGCGCGAGGCGAGCGGTGACCTGGAGACGTTCTTCGACTCGTGGGTGAGCACCCGGCCACCGCTGGCACAGGCACTGCGCGCCGCCCGACGACTGCGCCCGTACACCGCCGAGGGCGACTACAGCTACTCGATGCGCGAACTGTGCGGCGACGGATGGGTGCTGGTCGGCGACGCCGGGCGGTTCGTGGACCCGATCTTCTCCAGCGGTGTCGGCATCGCGCTCAGCAGCGCGCGGCTCGCCGCGAGCAACATCATCGCCGCCGCACCGCTCGGCTTCCCGAAGTCCGCGTTCGCCGAGTTCGAGCGCAAGTCGCGCAACGCCACCCAGTGGTGGCGCAACTTCATCAGCCTCTACTACCGGCTGAACGTGTTGTTCAGCTCCTACATCCGCAACCCCGAGTACCGGCTCGATCTCATCCGGCTCCTCCAGGGCGACTTCTTCGACGACGACGAGGAGCCGGCGGTGCTCGGCAAGATGCGGGAGAAGTTGGCGTTGGTGGAGAGCAACCCGAACCATCCGTGGCACAGCGGCCTCCGGTCGTTGCAGCCGCAGTCATGGCGGGACGGCTCCGTGGAACGCTGACCCGACAGACTCCGGGCGGGGCCGGTCATCCACTCGCCGCGTCCGGGGTCCCAACGGGGTCGCGCCTCCATACGCCGAGGTCTAGCTTCGGGCAACAGGTTGTCCGTCTCTGCGTCATCGGGGCATCGGCGCGTACTCGGCGACCAGGTACGACCGGTAGGAGATCACTGCGGGAATCGTCACGTTCAACTTCCCCGCCGTCGTGGTCAGCACCTCCTCGTATCCCCACAGCCCGCCGGAGCGCGGGTCGACGATCACCGTGTACTGGGCAGGCCAAGGTCGTCACCGCGTACGCGATGACCGATCGACGGCGGGGAAGCCGTCGGTCAGTGCGGCCACGGTGCGGCGAATCCGGGTCTCCGCCACCGGGTCGGTCTCGCCGGAGCGCACGACGTGATGCAGTTTCTGCTCGGCGATCCCGATGCACCGCCCGTCGCCATCCCAGCCGACAGCCCCGACCGCCCGCGAATCAGAAGCTGTACAACCCTCCCCACCTGCCCCGACATTCACCACCGCCGAAACAGACGAGCACCCACGGAGCACCAACGTCCCACCAGGCGGGACCGATGGCCGCGAAGATGGGAAAGAAAAAGCCGCGACCCCTGTCCTAGCAGGTCACGGCCTTGATCATTTGTGCGCCCGAAGGGACTCGAACCCCTAACCTTCTGATCCGTAGTCAGATGCTCTATCCATTGAGCTACGGGCGCTGGTGCTCGGCCAGTCTACACACCGGCTTTCGCGCGGAGACTCCGGGATTCGAACCCGGGAGGGGCTTTAAGACCCCAACCGCATTAGCAGTGCGGCGCCATAGACCAGACTAGGCGAAGTCTCCTCGGTGGCCCGCAGACCACCGCGGCTGAGGATACAGGCCGACACCCATGCGGGGCAAAGCGACTATCCGACCCACCCGCGCCGGCCCCGCACGGCCGCCGCCACCACGGGCCCTTCACGCTGTACGTGGGCCGGATCAGGGCTAGTCTCCATCGATATGCAGGAGGAGCCGCCCAGCGACCCGCCCCGCCGCACCAGCCGCGACGCGTCACCGAGCCCCGGGGTTCGAGGAGGCCGTGAGCTGCGCGGGAGGACGCCCCGCAGCCGCTCCACGAAGCCGACCTTCACGCCACCGATCCAACGCGACGAGACTGCCCGACCCGACGAGACTGCCCGACCCGACGGAACTGCCCGACGCGACGAGGCACACCAACGGGACGAACCGAGCACGGGGGGCGATACGAACCACCCAGGCGGTCAGTCGGGGGCGACTCCAACACAGCGGAAGTCGACCCGCCGCACGAAGGCGGCACCCACCGTGCTCTTCCAACCGCCCGAGGCGACCGACCCACCGTCCGCTCCGCGACGCAGGGCGGTTCCACCCGCTCCGGCGCCCGGACCCGAGTCGCCGGGCAGGCCAGCGAGCGAGACGAGTGATCCACCGCACACCAGGGCCACTCCCGCAAAGAAGATCACTCCCACGAAGAAGGCCACTACGGCAAAGAAGGCTGCCCCCGCAACGAAGGCCACCACGGCGAAGAGAGCCACTCCAGCCCGCCAGACTCCGGAACAGGCAGCCAGGCCGGAGCAGGCAGCCAGCCCGGAGCAGGCAGCCAGGCCGAAACCGGCAGCCGCACCGGGGCACCAGGACGCCACCGGTACGCACGCCACCGCCAGGCCGGCACCCGCAGGTACGGCGCGTACCGGCGGCCTCACCGCGCGCCTGGTCGACCATCCGGGGTTCGCACCGGAGCTGCTCGCCCTGGCCGCGGTCGACGTGTTGGGGCCGGGCGCGCGGGCCTGGGCCGACCGGATACGCGCGGGTTATCCGGAGGCGGACTCGGCAGGGCTGGCCCGGCTCGCCACCCGGCGGTTCGTGCGACGGGCCGGGGTGGGTGGGGCGAGCGCCGCGACGGCCGGGCTCTTCGCACCGGTGGCCGAGTTGGCGGCGGCGCTCTGGACGCAGGCCGATCTGGTGCTCCACCTGGCTGCGGCGCACGGTCGGGATCCGGCCCACCCGGACCGGGCGGTCGAGTTGCTGGTCCTGACCCGGGTCCACCCGGACGCCGACGCCGCCCGCACCGCGCTGACCGCCGCCCGCACCGCGATCAAGCCATTCTCCGAGGCCGGGATCAAGCCACCCCACGAGGCCGTGGACGAACCGCAGCACGAAGCCAAGCCACAGCCGTGGTCGGAGCTGGTGGAGGGGGCGCGGCGATTGGCGGCACCGCTCGCCGCGCAGGATGGCGGCTGGTGGGCGGTGCGGTTGGCGGCCCGGCTGTTGCCGGGGGCGGCGGTGCTCGCGGCGGCGGCCGGCGACAGTGCCGCCGCGCAGCGCCTGGCGGCCCGCGCGACGGCCAGCTACCGGCACGCCGGCCGGGAGACTACTCAGAGCCAGTCGAACCATTCCCGGGGCAGCAGCGCGTAGCCGACGAAGGCGAAGATGTCGAGCAGGGTGTGCGCCACGATCAGCGGCATCACCCGTCGGGTCCGCAGGAAGAAGTAGCCGAACACGATGCCCATCACCACGTTGCCGACGAACGCCCCGAAGCCCTGGTACAGGTGGTACGAGCCGCGCAGCACGGCGCTGGTGGCGATGATCACACCGACCCGCCAGCCGAGCTGCCGCAGCCGGGTGACCAGGTAGCCGACCACGATCACCTCTTCCAGGATGGCGTTCTTGAGCGCGGCCAGGATCAGCACCGGCACCGCCCACCAGTAGTCCGGCAGCGCCGCCGGCACCAGGCTGGCGTTCAGACCGAGCTGGGCGGCGACCCAGAACAGCGCCAGGCCGGGCAGGCCGATCAGCGCGGTCAGGCCGACGCCCCGGGCCAGGTCGGAGGCGGGTCGACGGCCGTCCAGGCCGAGGGTCCGCACCGCGTCGCCGGGGTCCCGGTTCACCAGGTGTACGGCGAGCAGCACCGGCAGCAGCGCGAAGGCGATGCCGAGCAGTTGGTACGTCAGGTCCAGGTACGGCCGCGCCGACTGGGAGGTGTTCAACGAGGCGGTCTGGTTGGACAGGCCTCCCTCGGCGGTCAGCTTCGCCACGATGGAGACCGTCGCGTACACCGCTGACTGGCCCAGGGAGAGTCCCAGCACCAGCAACGTCTCGGTGCCGAGGGTCCGACGGGACGCCTGGCGGTTCAGCTCGACCGTCACCGCACCACTGTGCCCGACGGCACGCCGTAAGCCACACCACCCCACCCGTGACCGCACCCCGGACAAGGCCCACGACAGCGGCAGTATGAGCCGATCGCACATTCTGTGCGACCACCGGGCACGCTCCGTGTCCATCCTGTGCTGGCCCGATCCGCCGTACCCGAGGGAGCGTGCCAGTGGAAGACGTCGCGCGGCTGCTGAAGGAGAGCTGGACCCTGGTCGAGTCCGACCGGGAGCGGCTGAGTGGCCTCTTCTACGCCCGGCTCTTCCTCCTCGATCCTGAGCTGCGGAAGTTGTTCCCGGCGGAGATGTCCGGCCAGGGTGACCGGCTGCTGGAGGCGATCGTCACCGCCACCCAGTGCGTCGACGACCCGGAGAGCTTCGACGAGTACCTGCGGTCGCTGGGCCGGGACCACCGTAAGTACCACGTGGACGCCGCGCACTACGCGACCATGGGGGTGGCGCTGTTGGACGGGCTGCGCCGCACCGCCGGCGACGACTGGACGCTGGAGTACGACCAGGCCTGGCGGGACGCGTACGCGGCGATCTCGGCGAAGATGATGGCCGGCGCGCAGGACGACCCGAACCCGCCGTTCTGGCACGCCGAGGTGCTGACCCACAAGCGGCTCGGCCCGGAGACGGCGGTGTTGACCTGCCGGGCCCTGCAGCATCCGCTGCCCTGGCAGGCCGGCCAGTACGTGAGCGTCGAGGTGCCCCGGCACCTGCCCCGGGTGTGGCGGACGTACTCGGTGGCGAACGCGCCGAACGACGACAACGTGCTGGAGTTCCACGTCCGTACGCCGACCGGTGCGGGCTGGGTCTCCGGCGCGCTGGTCCGCCGGACCCGCCCGGGTGAGCTGCTCCGGGTGGCCGCGCCGATGGGTTCGATGGTGGTGGACCGCTCGTCGAGCCGGGACATCCTGGCGGTTGCCGGCGGGGTGGGGGTGGCTCCGATCAAGGCCCTGGTCGAGGAGCTGGCGACCTGGAACAAGACCCGCTGGGTGCACGTCTTCTACGGGGTCCGCAAGCCGGCGGACCTGTACGCCCTGCCGGGCCTGCGGGAGCTGGTGGAGGCACATCCGTGGCTCTCGGTGACTCCGGCGTGCAGCGCGGAGGCGGACTTCGACGGCGAGACCGGGGACATCTCCGAGGTGCTGGGCCGGTACGGCCCGTGGACGAACCACGACTGTTTCGTCTCGGGTTCGGCCCGGATGGTCCGGGCCACCCTGCGGGCGCTCGCCTCCGACGACGTGCCGCCGGCCCGGATCCGGTACGACACGTTCGGCAGCCTCTAGGCAGCAGACTTTCCTCCCCCCATGCCGGGTCGCGTGCCCCTGCCCCCTGGGGCACGCGACCCGGCCCCCTGTCGTCAGGATCCCGGCATCAGGACCCCCGGCATCAGTACCGCCAGGGGTGGCCGGTTTCGCGGTACTCCTCGACCGGCACCAGCGGTACGCCCGGTGCCATCCGGTCGACGTAGAGCCGCCCTTCCAGGTGGTCGACCTCGTGGGCGACCAGCCGGGCCATGCCGAACTCGAACGAGGTGATGATCCGGCTGCCGTCCCAGCGGGCGTGCTCGACGTCCAGGCGCAGCGGTCGGGGCACCAGTCCCCGGTGGTCGAAGAAGGAGAGGCAGCCCTCGTACTGCTCGTCGGTGTCCGGTGAGGCGTCCACCACCCGGGGGTTGAGCAGGACGACCGGCTCGGCGCTGCGGTCGGGTGGGCGGACCACGGCCGCCGCCCAGGCCAGCCCGAGTTGCGGGGCGGCGATCCCCACGCCCTTGCTGAACGGGTGCAGCTCGTCCAGCCGGGCCAGCGCGGCGGTCATCCGGTCCACCAGGTCGCGGGCGGTCTGCTCGTCGCGGGGCAGGTCGAACTGCCGGCTGGGTTGCCGGAGCAGGTCGGCGCCGCGTTGCACGATGCCGAAGGCGCGCATCCGCTCGCTGGCGCGTACCCGGTCGGTGGCCTCGGGGTCGTCGGGGTCGGTGCCGGGCTGGTTGCGGAAGCGCCACTGCATCCGGTAGCGGGCGTTGAGCGGCGGGTCCTCGGTCGACCAGTCGAAGATCGCCCGGTCGTCCTCGTCGTGCCGGCTGACCGGGGTACGCAGCGGGCCCTCCTCGGCCGAGAGTGAGGTCTCCGCCCCCCAGACCTGGGGGTCGAGGCCGGTAGGCAGGTTCAGCCGGACGGCGAGGTGCCGGGTGGGCAGCCGGACGGCCCGCTGGAACCAGGGGCCCCACTTCTCCCGCCCGACCTGGTACGAGTACTCGATGGTGGCCCGGTGGCCGGGGTAGAGCGGGAAGCGGCGTTCGCCGTTCTCGAAGAGCAGCCAGATCTCCTTGAAGGCGTCCCGGTCGTGCTTGGCCCGCCAGTGCATCGGCTCCTGTTCCTGGCCCTCCTCCCGGACAGCGTGCAGTTGCAGCTCGGCGAAGGTCAGCGGGTGTTCGCGGTGGTGCCGGTTGGAGCGCCCGGGGTCGCTGGGGTACCTGTCGACGGCGACCCGGGCGAGGTAGCGGGTGACCGGTTCGGTGCCGGCGTTGTACAGCTCCCGGCGGATGACGCAGCGGTAGCCGTCGGGGGTGTGGATAAGGGTGGCCAGCTCGCGTTCGACGATGAGGCCGGTGCCGGGTGGCATCCACTGGCCGGGCGAGGGTGGCTCGCGGTGGGCCGGCACGGAACGGGCGTGCCGCAGCTCGTCGTACTCGCAGAAGCGTTGCCAGATCGCGCCGCTGGCCTCCAGGACGGCCTCGGCCCGGCGGGCGAAGTCCTCGGTGGGTCGGTGCCGGCGTCCCTCGACGTGGCTGACGTACGACGGGTCGAAGCCCATCATCGTGGCGAGCTGTTTCTTGGACAGCCCCCGGCCCGTGCGGTGTCGGGCGAGCTCGGTGGCGAAGAGGTCGGCGGCCCGGTCAAGCGGTGAGGCGGTCATCGGCTTCCTCGGAGCAGGGAAGTACAATTTTCACGTTGAGTGCCCGGATGCATACAGAAGTGCCATATTGTCGACAAGTTGCTTGACAAAGCGAGCATCTTTCGCGTCACCCGAAACGGCTACCGCTTCCGCCGAGGAGTGGTTAGGTTAGCCTTAGCTGAAACGGTGACGTCGGGGGGTGGGTCCAGTGACAACGGTGCTGCCCCGGCACGACACCGCCAGCCTGTTCGCTCCGGTGACCGCCACCCTGCGGGCCATGTTCGGCACCGACGACCTGCCCGGCCTGACTCCGGGCCTGCTGGTGACCGACGAGTACGGCTGGTCGCCGGCGAGCACCCTGGTCGACGGCACCCGCCTGCCGCAGCTGCTCACCGAGGCCGCCGCCCGCTGGGGCGGCACCCCGCACGCCTGCGCCGCGCTGGCCTGGAAGTCCTACAGCTACTGGGCGGCCCTGCCGGTGGTCCTCGGCTGGGCCTCGGCCCGTCGGGTCCCGCTGGCCGACGCCGACGACGTGCTGATCCACTTCGCCGACCGGCGTCCGTTGATCACCCTGGGGCTGCGCCGGTCGACCACCGTGGCGGTGCTCCCGCACGACCCGCTGGCCCTTTCCGGGCTGCCGCAGGTCCGGGTGGTCGCCGACGAGGCCGAGTTGCTCACCGCGCTGCGCGCCTCGCTGCTCGACGCCCACCTCGCCCCGCTGGTCGAGGCGATCCGGGGCGAGGTCCGCATCGGCACCCGTACCCTGCTCGGCTCGGTGGCCTCCGGCATCGCGCACGGCGTGCTGCGGGCCGCCGACGCGCTGCCCGGCTCCTCGACCGAGGCGGTCGGGACCCTGCTCGACGCGCTCGACCTGGCCGACCTGGTCGAGCTGGTACCCGGTCCCGGCGGTGCGCCGACCGTGCAGCGGCGTACCTGCTGCCTGGCCTTCACCCTGCCCCGGCCGAAGCTCTGCCAGGGCTGCTGCGTCACACCCTGACCGACCCGGCCCACTGACCGGGGCCCGGCCCGGCTCACTGACCGACCCGGCTCAGTCGATCAGCGGGCGCACGTCCCAGAGCCACACCCCACCGGTACGCACCGGCTCGATCCCGGTCAACGCGGTCATCCCCCGCCGCAACGCCTCCTCCCGCGGGTGCGGCCCGAGCACCACCACCCCGGCCCGCCAGTACCGCAGGTCGTCCAGGACGGCGAGCCGGGTCTGCGCGGTGATCGGCGGCACCTCCCCGGTGCGCCGGATCTGGTCGAAGAAGGTACTGGTGGTGCGGGGTGGGGCACCGAAGATGCCGATCCGCCCCTCGGGGGCGTCCGGTCGGGTGTCCGGGCCGAGGAAGTACCCCCGGGCGATCGGCATCTCCAGCCCGGTCTCCGCCGACCAGCGCAGCGGCTCGGCGTAGTTGCTGTCCGGCATCGGCAGGGTGACCAGGCTGCGCCCGCCGGCCAGGTAGGGCCGCCAGGCGCCGGCGGTGACGAACTGGGGGGTGGGCTCGATCCGCGTCGTGGGCAGCGGGGTCGGCAGGATCGGCACCAGCGCCATCGCCAGCACCAGGGCGGTCACGGTACGGATCGGCCGGCGCTGCTGCGGATGCTCCCGGGCGAGTTGGCGGACCCGCTCGGCGCCCAGCGCCAGCAGCACCCCGACGATCGGGGTGATCGCCAGCGACCAGCGGGTGGGCACCACCGAGTGCAGGACGGGCAGGTTCTCCAGCAGCGCCCAGGGCCCGGGTACGCCAGTGGGGTGCCCGTTGAAGCGGATCTCCCGCCCCAGCGACAGCACCGCCAGCAGCAGGCCGAGCACGGCCAACCCGACCACCACCACGTTGCGCCGCAGCCACCACACCAGCGCCGCGACGAGGATCACCAGCGGCCAGCCGAAGAAGGCGTTCTCCTCGGTCGGGTTGACGGCCAACCGGCCCGCGCCCTCGGGGTCTCCGGCGAACGACTCCCCGGCGAAGGAGACGAAGGACCACAGGTCGGTCGAGTAACCCCGGATCAACCGCGACAACCCCTGGTACGCGCCGGGCCCGAAGAACTGCACGTGCAGCGGGTACGCCAGCAGCGCCCCGGCGAGCACGGCGGCCACGGCCAACCCGGCGAGGAACGGTCGGGCACTCCGGCGCAGCTCCGGCCGGCCGATCGCCAGCGCGGCCACCACCACCCCCAGCCCGATCGCGGTGACCAGCAGGATCTCCAGGTTGAGGAAGGCCTGCCAGACGATCAACAGCCCGAGCAGCAGGCCGTTGCGCAGCCACCGGCCGGGCTCGGCCAGCCGCAGGGTCCGCCAGACGATCAGCGGTACGACGTACTGGGCGACGATGTTCGGGTGCGCGTTGGCGTGCGACACCATCGCCGGGGCGAACCCGCAGAACGCGGCCCCCAGCCAGGCCGGCCCCCGGCTGCCGACCACCACCCGGGAGAGCACGAAATACCAGCTCGTCGCGGTCAGAATCAGGGCCCCGGTGAGAAAGACCAGGAAAGCGGCGCGCGGCCCGGCCAGCAGGGTCAGTGGCGACAATGGCAGTGATACCGATAATACGGAGGTATTTGCCACCAAATTGACACTCTCCGGAACGTTCATCCGGTCCGAGCCGAACGGATAGGCAAAATCGGTCACGACTCGCGCACCGTGTGCCATCATCCACTCGAACTGCGCCTGGTCCGTCGGGTTGTCCCGCACCCCGTGACCGGGATCCCACCAGAGCCGCAGCGTCACCCAGAAGGCGAGCACGACGAAACTCGCCACGGCGGCCAGGTCCGTCCAGCGCCCGGAATGTGGTCGTACCGCACGGTTTTCCGGCTCGCCGTCCGAGCCGGCACCTCCGGTCGGTCCCGATTGGTGCGTAGTCATAGCAATTCATAGCGTAGTGAGGCTATGACGGCCGCGTGGCGGCTTTCGGGGTACTGACGTACTATGTACCGGGTTCGCTGACCGCCGATCTTCGCGCCGCCCCGACCGCTATTCGGCCATCCCGGTCCCCCGTTTCCGTCACCACTCCGGCGGATGGTTCACTCTGTCGGTCCAGGCGCGGGTCGAGGCATACCGTGAGGAATCGACGCATGGCAGAAATCACTGGGGATCAGCGCGTCCAGTCCGAGGTCCTAGAAGGCCTGGCTACCGCCGTCAACCACCGCACGTGGTTCGTCGAACTGGCCCTGCCCTACCTGGGCGAGGACCCGATCGAGATCGGCAGCGGGCTGGGAGACTACGCCCTGGCGTGGGCGCCGCACGTGCCCAAGTTCACCGCCACCGAGGCCGACCCGGACCGGCTGGTCTCGCTGAAGGAACGCCTCGCCGACCAGCCCAACATCGACGTACGGCAGATGCTGCTGCCCCACTTCGAGCCCGCCGAGCACAGCGCGGCGGTGTCGTACAACGTGCTGGAACACATCGACGACCACGTGGGTGCGCTGCGCAGCATGCGCGACCTGGTCCGGCCCGGTGGCGCGGTGATCATTATCGTCCCGGCGTTCCAGTTCGCGATGGGCCCGGCGGACATCGCCACCGGACACGTCCGCCGGTACACCAAGAAGACCCTGGCCGGCGCGATGACCGAGGCCGGCCTGACGGTCGAGAAGATCCACTACGCGAACGCGCTCGGCCTGATCGGCTACTTCATGGCCACCAAGGTCTTCCGGCTGATGCCGAAGGAGGGCCCCATGGTCAAGGTGTACGACACCCTGGTCCTGCCCGCCACCAAGGCCGCCGAGCAGCTCGTCCGCCCGCCGTTCGGGCAGTCCGTCTTCGCCGTGGCCCGCGTCCCGTCCTGACCGCCCGGCACCACTCCTCCCTCCCCCACCCCGCAGCGCCCCGCCCGCGCCCTGCACCTCCGCTCCGTCCCGCGCCACCGCCTGTGCCACCGCCAGGCGCCGGCCGACGCCGGCAGGCGGGCCCGACGATTTCCAGGAAACAGTGGCCTCACCCGACGTGGAGGCCACTGTTTCCTGCTTGTGGGGTCTCGCTCAATCCTTGATCTGGTACGTGGGCCGGATCACCGCCCGGGCCAGGGTGTGGAACGCCAGGTTGAACCCGACGTACGCGGGCGTCGCGTCCGCGCCCACCCCGAGGCTCTCGGTGTCCAGGGCGTGCACCGCGAAGACGTACCGGTGCGGCCGGTCCCCGGGCGGCGGCGCGGCACCGCCGTACCCGCTCTGGCCGTAGTCGTTACGCACGCTGAACGCGCCACCCAGGTCGGCCTCGGCGACCCCGTGCGGCAGCTCGGTCACCGAGGCCGGCACGTCGACCAGCACCCAGTGCCAGAACCCGCTACCGGTCGGCGCGTCCGGGTCGAAGCAGGTCACCACGAAGCTCTTCGTCTCGGCCGGGAAGTCCGACCAGGCCAGCTGCGGCGAGACGTTCTGCCCACCGGTGCTGTCGTGCGCGTACGTGGCGTCCATCGGCTCGCCGTTTGCCACGTCGGTGCTGGTGAGCGTGAACGACGCCACGGTGGGCAGCAACTCGTACGGGTCCGGGGCGATCGGTCGTTCCAGGGTCATCGGGACGGATCCTTCCGGTTCGCGGATGTCTGCGCCCCCTTCATACCCCGCCACCACCCCCTCCCCCACCCGACATCACCGCCGGGAAGTCGACGGGACATTGCTGGACGCGATCGGGCGGTAGCCTCGCTCGGTGATCGCGATGCCCACTCCCGTTCGGTCGCGGCGTACCCGAACGGTGTTTTTCGCTGCCCTCACCGCCGCTGCGGTTTCCTGTGTCGGGCTGCCCGCCGGTCGGGTGGTGCTGCGGGGCTTCACGGCGATGCGCGGGGAGGCGACGTCGACCGCTGCGGCCGAGGCGTACCTGCGGGCGGTGTTCGAGTCGGGCGAGGGTACCGAGATCAGCCGCTGCCTCTGTGGAGAGGATCACGACGCCCGGTTCCGTGAGGCCCGGGAGCTGCGCCGACAGATCGAGCCGTACGCGAGCTTCGGTGTCGACGTCGACGCGACCAACTGGCGGAGAATCGGCACGGAGGGCACGGTCGCGGCGACGGTGAACCTCCGCTTCACCCAGATCGACCCGGGTACGGGCAACGTCACCTTCACCGAGGGCACGCCTACGCAGTGGCGGTTCCACACCAGGGAGGAGCAGGGCCTGACCGGCGGCTGGAAGGTCTGCCGCATCGAGGCCCCGCCCCTGTGCGGCACGTACCTGCGCTGCTGAACGCTGCAGAGGCGCGCTCGCTTGCAGTAACTCAGGCGCTGGTGGAGAGTGGCGGGATGGGTACCAGGCAGGAGATCAGCGAGTTGCCGCCGGACGCCGACCTGGCGCGGGCCGACTCGCTGGCCCGTGAGATCTTCTCCGACATCGCCAACAAGTGGGCGCTCCTGATCATCGAGTTCCTCGGGCAGCGCACCATGCGCTTCAGCGAGCTACGCGACGCCATCGGCGGCATCAGCCACAAGATGCTCACCCAGAACCTGCGCACCCTGGAACGCAACGGCCTGGTCGAGCGGCACGTCCACGCCACCGTCCCACCCCGCGTCGACTACACACTCACCGAGGCTGGCCAGGCCCTCCGCGGGGTGGTGGATGGCATGTGCGGCTGGACCCAACACCACCTCGGCACGATCGAGGCCTGCCGCAGCCGGTTCGACGCCTCCTGACGTACCCGATGGGTTGTCAGTCGAGGACGGCGGTGGCCTCGATCTCCACCAGATGCTCGGGTACGTCCAGGGCCACGATCCCGAACAGCGACGCGGGCGCGGCCGGGGTGACCCCCAGCTTCGCCGCCGCCCGACCGATCCCCTCCAGCAGTACGGGCATCTGCTCCGGCTTCCAGTCGACCACGTGCACGGTCAACTTCACCACGTCGGCGAAGGTGCCGCCGACCCCGGCGAGCGCCGTGGCCACGTTCAGGTAGCACTGCTCGACCTGCGCGGCGAGATCACCCTCACCGACGGTCCGGCCGTCGGCGTCCCCGGCGACCTGTCCGGCGACGTGCACGATCCTGGTACCGGTCGCCACCGACACCTGCCGGTACACCGGGACCTCCGGCAACCCCGCCGGGTTCACCAACGTCACAGCCATGCTGAATGCCTCCTCGCCTGCTCGTTTCCGGGTACGGGAGAAACGTAGATGAGCCTCCCCGAACTGGGAAGAACGCACTTTTTCGTGACCAGGTCACCTTTTGGTGACCGCTCCGACGGCCAGCGGCATCGAGGCTGGCGGGCTGGCTCCCCCCACCAGGCCCCCAACGAGCACTCAGCCCCGGCCGGCAGACCGAGGCTGAGCTGGGTAAGGGGAGATCATCAGTGGGCGGAGGGTGTGGGATTCGAACCCACGAAGACATCGCTGCCTTACCGGTTTTCAAGACCAGCGCCATCGGCCTCTAGGCGAACCCTCCCGGAGCGTGCCCCGTGGGGCACGACCGTCGACCAGTCTGCCAGAGTCCGCCCAGCGGCGCTCTGTCGTACCCCTCGGCTGAACGCCGACGGTGAGCACCCGCCGCGCCTCAGCGCAGCCGGTCCGCCACCTGCGCCAGGCCGCCCCGGATCAGCTGCCCGTACGGGTCGTCGCCGAGCGCGCCGATGGTGGCCTGCGCCTGCTGGAGGTGTTCCCGGGCCCGGTCCAGGTCACCGAGCTTGCGGTAGCACTCGCTGAGGTTCAGGTGCAGCGACGGGTACAGCGCGGCCACCGACATCGGCACCCCGGCCTCCGCGATCCGCGCCTCCGTGATCAGGTCGGCGGCGGCCAGCGCCCGCAGATCCCAGAGCAGTTCCTGCTGTACGTCGTCCTGCACGTCCGCCATCGCGTGCGCCAGGGTGCAGCGTTGCAGCGGGTCACCCTGCTCGCCGCCGATCTCGTCCCAGATCTCAGCGAACTGCACGCGAGCGGCATCCCGCCCGCCCTGGTGACTGAGCTGCACCGCCTCGCCGATCCGCAGAAGCGTCGGCTCAGTGATCATGCGTGTCTCCTTCCGTCAGGCCACCCACCGGCCAGCGTTCAGCTCGGGAAAGCGCGCACTCCACAATGCACGGAGGCGAGCGGGCAGCCACAGCACCGGCCATAGTTTCCGCAACGTGTTGGCGTCGAGACACCGGTTCAGGTACGCGACCTCGGTGGCCTGACTCAACACCGTCTGGTACATCAGTTGGCGGTCCCCATCGTCGTCCAGGTCGTAGGTGCTGTCGCCGGACCAGTCCATCCTGCGGTCGAGTGTGATCAGACCGCCGACCGGACCCCGCAGGTCGGCCAGGCTTGCGGCAACGACGTAGTGCCGCTGGTCTACGTACCTCGAACCAGGCGGCGCGCGCCTTTCCCTGACCATTTCCACAGCCCCCGGGCGGAGTCAGACCGCGTACACGGCCGTGGCGTCGTCGCTTCGCTTGTTGCGGGCCCATCGCATGCAGGACGGGTCGGCCGCCTCGAACGCGCGTACCCTTCTGATCAGCTCGGTGGGGCCGTGCTGGTCGAGCAGTTCGAGCACGTCGGGCCAGTCCATAAGCTTGAACAGGGCCACCAGGCGGGCAGCTCCGTCGGTCAGGACGGCCACCCGCCGGATCGTGTCGAGCGGGATCTTCCCGGTGATGGCGTACCGGGCGGCGGTTGGATCGGCAGCTGCGACCCAGTATCCGCCCGGTGTGTTGCGGGCGGCCAACTCGGCGTGCTTCATCCGTAGCAGCGCGGCCTGTTTCTCGGCTGACCCGAACGGATACCGGTCGGCTTCCTCCCGCTCGGCACGAGCCGTCCGGTCCACCCGATCGTCCGCGACAACCTGGAGCCCGTCGGCAGTGTCGATGATGACGGTCACGTCGCCGAGAACCAGGTACTCCAGGACGGTCTCGTTGAGGCGTAGCAGGGCCACAACCGCCGACGGCGTACCCGGGTGCAACAGGTCGCAGGTGGCACGGTGCTGGTCGGCCACCGCCTGGATGCTGGTCATCAGCGTGCTCGGTAGGCTGGCGTCTAGGTCGGCCGCCAAGCCGGCGAGAGTGGAGCCGAGCTTGGCGACAAACCAGGAGATGCCGTGCATGCACCCCGTGCCGGTGCGAGCTGTGGCCCCGTCCAAGACGACGATCTGGTTCTCGCTGGCCATCACCCAGTCTTCGTTGCAGGCCTTCGGGTCGCCCGCTTCTGATGCTGCCGAGATTGACCATCGCAATCGGCAGGTTCTACGCACCGAGCTGTCCAACTTCTTCGAGGAAGTCTCTTGCCGCCGGCACGGTTGGGTAGGTGCGGACAAACGCGTCGCGCAGTTCGCCCGTCACCATCAGGAGCGAGGGCAGGGACTTTCGCTCGCCCGAGATCGCCTGCCGGCCCCACTCCACCGCCTGCTCGACGTCGCCCTGCCGGGCTGCGACGACAGCCAGCGTGATCTCCGCTTCGGCGATTCGCATCGGCTTGCGTGGCGTACCGTCCAGGTCGGTGGAGGTTCTGATCACCTCCTCGGCGTACACGGTGGCCCGGTCGTTGTCGCCGAAGAGGCGGTAGCAGTCCATCGCATAGAAGTCGAACTTCGCGGGGTCCACCACGAAGTGGTGGTCGACATCCTCCGGGTAGGGCAAGGTCTCCAGGACAGCGCGTCCGTGGTCGAGGGCCTTCTCCATCTCCCGGTAGTCGCCGATCCGCGCCCAGGCCTTGGCCCGCTGCGCCGCGAGTTGCACGGTCACGCTTCGCCGGGAGGCCGTCTGCTCCCCTTCCGCGGCTGCTACCAGCACCCCACGGTAGTCACCTTGGGTGATGGCGAACCAGGCCGCCATCTCGTGTGCCCAGCCGATGACGTCCACGTCGTCGGCCTCCTGCCCGAGCGACAGTGCCGCCCGTCGGGTGGCCTTGGCTTCGCGTCGCAGCCCCAGGTCGTACTCGACACAGCCGACCAGGAGCGAGACGAGCCCGGCGAGGGAAAGGATCTCCCGGTGCTGGGCGAGGGTCAGGCGGCGGTCGAGCAGTCCACAGATCCGGCGTAGCCAGGCGTGTCCTTCGACCGACAGTTGCTCCGGGCTGAGGTAGGGGTATTCGGAGCAGAGGCGGTCAGCGGTGATGCGCAGCGCGTCGAGGGTTGCCTGTGAGACGTCCGAGGCGCGTAGCCGGGCAACCAGTTCGAGCGTGTCCAGTCCGGTGCCGGCGATCAGCTCGGCGCTGGCTCCGCGCGGTCCCGGGCTGGGAAAGAAGGCAGCGCTCACGGTACCGAAGGTCTTGGCGATCAGCGGCTTGTAGAAGGCGTCCGGCTCAACCTCGCCCGTCTCCCATCGTTTCCAGTTCCTCAGCAGACTGGAGGCAGCGGGCAGGGGCCTGTCGGAATGGCTTGTCAACGCGCGCACCGCGTCCGGTTGGGACCAGCCACGCGCCTGCCGCTCGGCCCGTAGTCGACGCGCCCAGGCGGGTCGCCCGTCCTCGTGCCCGTTGCGGTCGGCCATGCCCCTGAGTATCGCTCCGCACCGCTGGTGGCAGGAAGGGGACATCGGGCTGTCCTCACCCCTGACACTGGTGGACCGCCTGCTTCCTGTCGCAGACTCAGCGGTACCCCTCACCCACCATGCCGGCACGGCAGACGTCCGGCCCGAGCACTCTTCGACGGTGCTTTCCCGGTAGGCAGGAGGCGATCACCGAACGACGAATCAATTCATGCTGGCCCGGGTCACTTTCACCAGTCAGGCGGAGAAGGTGTAGTCGAGGAGGTAGGCGCTGCCGTCCAGGACCATCCGGTTCACTTCGACACACCTGTGCGAGTCGTCGAAGGCATGCCGGGTGATCTCGACGACGGGCGTCCCTTCTGGCAGGTCGAGGCGGTCCGTCTCCTCCGGTACCGGCATCCGGGCCCGGAGGTACTCGGTGAAGGTCACCGGGGCGTACCCGCTCTCGGCCAGTCGGGCGTAGATGCCGCCCGGCCCGGCGTCGGTGTGCATGATCGGCGTACGCCTGGCCAGGTCGACGGGTAGGTACGAAGTGGCCAACTGCACGGGCCGATCCTCGACCAGAAACCTCCGGGAGCGGAAGACGACCAGGCTGCCGACGTCGAGCCCCAGCGGTTCGGCGACCCACTCGACGGCCGCCGTCTCGCCGGTCACCACGTCGACCGCGCGCGGCCGGTCGGCCGTGTCCGCCTGCTGGATGGCCTGGCCGGTGCCCCAGTGCTGACGGGCCAGCCGGCCCGGCGAGCTACGCCGGATCGGACGAAACTGCGGCACGGTCACTCCACCATTCCCCTCTTACCGACGCCTTCTCACTGATCATCGATGTCGGCGACGACTGCCGTGACGTTGTCGGGGCCGCCGTATTCGAGGGCCAGGGTGATCAGCTGGTCGACGGCATCCTGCGGCGTGCCGGCGGCGCGGAGCGCGGCGTGCAGCAGGTGGTGTGGCACGTAGGAACTGAGTCCGTCGGAGCAGAGCAGAAGCCTGTCCTCCGGCCGCAGGGTCAGTGGGGTCAGGTCGGGCGACCGTCCGTCCGCCCGACCGTCGAGGAAGCGGGCCAGCTTCTCGGGAAGATGGGGTACGTCGGCAGAGTCGGCCACCAGGTGGCGGTAGACGTGGTCCTCGGTCAACTGGACGGTCTGGCCGTCGCCCGGCCCTCCCCGGAGCAGGTACGCGCGGGAGTCCCCGACGTTCGCCAGCACGGCTGATGTTCCGTTGTGGAGCAGTGCGACCAGGGTCGTACCCATCCCGGCCAGGTCCGGCTCGGCCTCGACCCGTTGCCGCAGCGCATCGTTCGCGGTGCTGATCGCCCCGCCCAACGTGGTGGCCAGCGCCGATGCCTCCACCGCGCGGTCGTACCACTTCATCGTGTCGATCACCGTCGTGCTGGCGACGTCACCGGCCACGTGCCCACCCAGCCCGTCGGCGACGGCGAGCAGGTTCGGGCCGACGTGGTACGCGTCCTCGTTACGTCGTCGTACGAGACCGAGGTGGGAGGCGGCTGCCACGCGAAGGATCATGACTCACCTGCCTGGTCCGGGGCGGGTGGGTTCTCGGCGTCGTCCGGCCACGGATCGCGGGCCGACTCGTCCCGGTGCAGGACGTGGATCGTCTCCACCCGGTCGCTGGCGACGACGTACTCCGTCACCTCGACCGGCTTGCCGTCACCGCCCGAGGTGCCGACCCGCACGATCTCCAGCACCGGCAGGTTGGTCGGGATCTCCAGCAGGGCAGCCTCGTCCTTGCTGGGCATCCGGGCCCGGTGGATCTCCATCCAGCTGATCGGCCAGTGGCCGGCCTGTTCCAGCCGGTACAACCAGTCACCCGGCCCGGGTGCCTGTGCGGAGACGCCGGAGATGTCGGCGACCCGGGGGTGAATCCACGAGACGTTGATCTGGAAGGGCGGCTCCGACTCGGGACCGGTGACCCGGAACCGGCGCAGGACCGCAGTGCCCGGTGGCACGCCGAGCAGTCGCGCGATCCGCGGGTCGTCCAGCGTCTCGACTGAGGCCACCGGCGGGATGTGGTGTTTCCACACCTCCTTGCTGGAGGCGGAGGGGAACGAGTAGCCGGGGGCGACGTGGTTCCGCTTCACCAGGTTCCCGCGCGGCCGACGGGGTCCGCGCTGGCCGGGTCGCACGCGGTCAGGCCGATTCGGTCTCGGTGAGCACCCAGTCGACGTACGCGGGGTTGCCGGCGATCACCGGGAGCGCGATCACACAGGGCACGTCGTACGGGTGCTCGTCATTGGCCCGCTGCACGATCTGCGGCACCAGACTCACCCGCGTGTGCAGCGCCACCCGCGCCTCGGGCTCGTCCTGCACCGCCCCCTCCCACCGGTACACGGACCGGATGGCGGCGATGTTCTGGCCGCATGCCGCCAGCCTGTCGTCGACCAGCCGGCGGGTGAACTCCACCAGCCAGTCGGCGCTGTCAGCCGTGATGACGACCTCGCAGATCTCAGTGCTCACAACCTCGGTTCCCCTTCGCTCTTCAGCCGGTTGACGATGCTCAGCACTTCGTCCTCGGTCTTGGCGATGGCACCCCAACCGGTGAGGATCGGCCCGTCGTAACTCAGCCCCACCCAGCGTCCGGTCATCTGCTGCCCGTGCTGGTGCAGTGCGAAGTAGAGCGTCCCCTTCGACCGGACGGCTGCCTCGTCGGCGACGTACCAGCCCATCAGCACTTCGTTGTCCCACAGTCGCAGCTCACCGCGCCACAGGTAGCCGCCCTCGTCGAACTTCTGGGTGCCCCGGGTCACGGCGAGCACGTCGAGGATGTCGCCCTTCTGCCGCATCCGGATCCGGTGCGGGTTCAGGATCTCCATCCCCTTGTTCCAGGTCTGCCAGCAGGCCCACCACTCGCCGGTCAGGTCGATCCGGTGCACATCCTCACCGGCCAACTCGTCGACGGTGATCTCCAGGGCGCGAGCGATCGACCGGGCCACGGCGAGGGTGGGTTGGGTCTCGCCAGCTTCGTACCGTCTGATCTGCCGCTTGTCCACGCCGACCCGAGCGGCCAGGTCCGCTTGCGACAGGCCCAGGACGCTACGGCGCTGACGCATGATCTCGGACATCTCCACCCCTCATATCTTCCGGGGACACTCCTGTCCGCACAACGCCCGACCCACCACACAGGCAAGGGCGTTGATGTCCTTGACAGGGGACTTGGTAGTCCTCAAACTACAGGACGTATACGTCCCCCAGCAAGGGACATGAAAGTCCTTTTTGCTTCGCTCATCTCTTCGACCCATCTCGTCGAGGAGAGCAGGTACCCCGGTCGCCACCAGTGCGAGGAGGACTCCCATGCGCAGCCGTGTGTCGTACGACGAGTATTTGCTTCGGGTTGCGTTGACCTTGGCGCGGCGGCACCGGTCGGTGTGGTCCTGGCGGCGGTGGCGGCGGGTCTGCCGCTGCGGCGCGGAGCTGCCCTGCCGGCAGCAGCACCGGGTACCGATCAACCGGGGCCACTGGCCCGACCAGGAGCAACCCCGCTCACGCAACCAGCGGTCCCTCGCCGAGCAGATGCATGAGGCCGAGCACAACGCGGCGCGGGCGCGGATCCTGGCGCAGGCCGAGGCGGAACGGATTCCGGTCGAGGAGACGACCCGGGCGGTACCGGAGTGGTGGTGGCGGCGTGGGCGCGGCTGAGCGGCCCAACCAGCGGGAGCTGCCGATCGGGCGGCAGGTGGCGCAGTGGCGGGTACGGCGGCGGATGACCCAGCAGATGCTCGCCGACCGGCTGGGCAAGTCGAAGAGCTGGGTGGACAAGGTGGAGCGCGGCGTACGTACCCTCGATCGGGTTTCGGTCCTGCACGACCTGGCCGGGGTGCTGCGGATCGCCCCGGCGGCGCTGCTCGACCCGGCCCGACCGCCGACGGTCACCGTGGGCGCGGTCGACGGGGTGGAGGGGGTACGCGCGGCGCTCGCCGTCGGTGAACCGTCGGGGTGGCGGGCGGTGGGCTCGGGCGCGGAGGTGGCCGGGCGGCTCGGGCACGCCTGGTTGACGTACCAGCATACCCGATACTCCCAGTTGTTGCGGATTCTGCCGGAGCTGCTGGCGGTCGTGCGGCACGCTGCCGAGGCGGGCATCATCGAGACGGGGACGCTGGTGCGGGCGTACCGGCTCACCGGGCAGGCGCTCGTCAAGATCGGCGAGGCCGAGTTGGCCTGGCTGGCCGCCGACCGGGCGGTCACCCTCGCCGCCGGAGAGCCGCGATGGTGCGCCGCCGGCACGGTGCCGCTCGCGCAGGCGCTCCGCAGCCTCGACCGGCCCCAACTGGCGTACGCCGCAGCGCTGGCCGCCGCCCGTCAGCTGGCCGCCGAGGTACCCGGTTCACCGGCGGCCCGCGCGCTGCACGGGGCGCTGCTGATCGAGGCCGCCTTCGCCGCCGCCGACCAGCCCGACACCGCAGTGGGCCTCGACCCGGGTACGGCCGACGGGCTGTTGCAACAGGCGGCGGCGAGCGCCCGGCTGGTGGTCGACGGCGAGGATCCGGAGTGGACCGGGTTCGGGCCGTCCGCCGTCGGGCTCGCCCGTGCCACGGCCGCCGCACTGGCCGGCGAGACCGACGACGCCCTTGAGCGGTACGCCCGGCTGAGCACCCGACCGGGGTGGCGGCGGCTGCCGGTCGAGCATCGGGCGGCGTACCTGCTCGACGTGGCGCGGGCCTGCCTGCGCGTCGGCGACCTGCTCGCGGCCGGCCGCCTGGTGATGATGGCGGAGCAGACGGCCCCCGCCGAGGTACGGACCCGGCCGTACGCCCGTGACCTGGTCACCGGGATCATCCGCGGTGGTGGGGCGTCGAGTGCGCTGATCCGGCTCGGCACCGACCTCGGCACGGCCTGACCCCTCGGCCGGACAGGCGGCAGGAGTCGGACGGGCAGGCGGCGGCGGGCGGACGGGCAAGCGGCGGCGGGCGGACGGGCAAGCGGCGGTATCGGGCGGGCAGGCGGCGATCGTTGAGCGGGCAGGCGGTGGGAGTCGGGCGGATGGCTCGTCGGGGCGGGGTGGGTGGGGTATGACAGGGGGATGCGAGCGATCACGATTCCCGAGCCCGGTGGACCCGACGCGCTGGTCTGGAGCGAGGTGCCCGATCCGCAGCCGGCCCCCGGCGAGGTGGTCGTGGCCGTCCGCGCCAGTGCGGTCAACCGGGCTGACCTGCTGCAACGGCAGGGACACTATCCGCCCCCGGCGGGCGCTTCGGCGTACCCGGGATTGGAGTGTTCCGGGGTCGTCGCCGCGCTCGGGCCGGAGGTGACCGGCTGGACGGTCGGGCAGGAGGTCTGCGCGTTGCTGGCCGGCGGCGGGTACGCCGAACGGGTGGCGGTGCCGGCCGGGCAGCTGCTGCCGGTGCCGGCCGGGGTGGACCTGGTCGACGCGGCGGCGCTGCCCGAGGTGGCCTGTACGGTCTGGTCGAACGTGGTCCAGCTGGCCGGGCTGACCCGGGGCGAGACGCTGCTGGTGCACGGCGGCGGCAGCGGGATCGGCACCTTCGCGATCCAGCTCGGTACGGCGCTCGGGGCGACCGTGCTGGCCACCGCCCGATCGGCGAAACAGGACCGGCTGCGGGCGTTGGGCGCCGCACACCTGATCGACTACCGGGAACAGGACTTCGTCGAGGAGGTCCGGCGGATCACCGACGGCCGGGGCGCGGACGTCATCCTGGACATCATGGGCGCGTCCTACCTGGGGCGGAACGTGTCGGCGCTGGCCACCGGCGGCCGGTTGGTGGTCATCGGGATGCAGGGCGGACGCAAGGGCGAGCTGGACCTCGGCGCGCTGCTGGCCAAACGGGCCTCGGTGAGCGCCACAGCCCTACGGTCCCGCCCGGTCGCGGAAAAGGCGACAATCGTGACCGGCGTACGCGAACAGGTGTGGCCGCTGGTCGAGGCGGGCGCGGTCCGGCCGGTGGTGGACCGGCGGCTGCCGCTGGCCGACGCGGCGCAGGCGCACCGGCTGATCGAGTCCAGCGACCACCTGGGCAAGGTCCTACTAACCCTGCCCTGACCCGAGCACTACGACGCCGGCGCACTGCGGTGCCGAAGACCTGACCCGAGAACCGACCACCTCGCACGACTTGCCCGGTTTGCCGCTTTCGACAGGGCAAGAAGTGTAGATCTTGGACACTTACCGTCCAAATAGAACGGTAAGTGTCCAAGATCTACCTTGGCGGCCCGCCTCGATGGCGGTGCGGTGCGTGCGTTGGTGGGGTTGGCTGGGGAGCGGGACCAGCTTGCACCGATTTGTCATGCTTTACACCTGAGCCGCCTGCGGCAGGCCGAGGATCTTGGAAGAATTCGGCCCCTCCAGGGGCACATTTCTTCCAATATCTTTTGACCAGAGCTGCGCCGCCGAGCGAGGCAACATCCAGTGGGGCGGTGCTACCAGGGAAAACCCCGGCGGGGCGGCGCCACCCAGCGGGGCACCCCGGCGGGGCCCACGCCACCCAGCGAGGCACCCCGGCAGGGCCCGCACCACCCAGCGGGGCGGCATCCGGTGCCCGCCAAGCGGTCAGCGGGGCAGGAGCCGGCGGGGGCCGGGGCCTTCGGCGGCCAGCTGGTCGACCGGGTTGTAGAGCGTGCAGCGTTGCAGGGACAGGCAGCCGCAGCCGATGCAGCCGGTCAGGTCGTCGCGGAGCCGGGTCATCAGGTCGATCTTCTCGGTGAGCCGGTCCCGCCAGGCGGTGGAGAGCTGCGCCCAGTCGTCGGGGCTCGGGGTCCGCCCGGCCGGCAACGAGTCCAGCGCCTCCCGGATCTCCTCCAGCGAGACGCCCACCTGCTGGGAGATCCGGATGAACGCCACCCGGCGCAGCTCCGCGCGGGCGTACCGGCGTTGGTTGCCGCTGGTGCGCTCGGCGCTGATCAGGCCGAGCCGCTCGTAGTAGCGCAGCGCGGAGGCGGCGACCCCACTACGGGCCGCGAGTTGGCCGATCGTCAGAGACTCGGGCATGAATCACCTTGTGCTGAAGTCGACTTCAAGTTGCAGGCTAAACCCATGACAACGACCACCGCCAGGGTGGGCCGGCTGCCGACGCCGGTCGCGCCCTACTTCGATCGGGTACGCGCCGGACGTGCGTTCGACGCGAATGTCTACTCCACCGTCGACGTGCTCTGGGTGCTCTACGACCGGGTACTGCGGATCAGCCCGGAGACGGTGGACGAGCCGGACCGGGACCGGTTCCTGCTCTCCAAGGGGCACGCCGTGGCCGGGTACTACGCGGTGCTCGCCGCCAAGGGTTTCGTACCCGTCGACTGGCTGGACGACCAGGGCGGCCCGGAGAGCCGGCTCGGCGACCACCCGGACCGGGTGCTGGTGCCCGGGGTGGAGATCGGCTCCGGTTCGCTCGGGCACGGCCTCGGGCTGGGCGTCGGCACCGCCCTCGGCCTGCGCGCCCAGGGCCTGCTCACCCCCCGGGTGTACATGCTGCTCGGCGACGCCGAACTGGACGAGGGATCCAACCACGAGGCGATCGCGTACGCCGGTGCCACCGGCCTGGGCAGCCTGACCGCGATCGTGATCGACAACGCCTCGGCCACCCACGGCTGGCCCGGTGGGATCGCCAGCCGGTTCACCGTCAACGGCTGGACCGCCGACACCGTCGACGGCCGGGACCACGAAGCCCTGCACACCGCCCTGACCCGGCCGCATCCCGATCGGCCGCACGTCGTCGTCGCGGTCGTCAACTCCGAGGAGTGAACATGTCCACCACGACCGCCCCGAGTTCCACGAGCGCCCAGCACCCCACCACCGCCCCGAGTTCCACGACGCCGGCCGGGCGGGACGCGATGGTCGAGGAGACGATCATGCGGCACGCGTTCGTCGACACGATGACCGCGATCCTGGCCGAGGACCCGCGTACCGCCCTGGTGCTGGCGGACATCTCCGCCTCGGCCTTCCATGTGGCGGCCGACCGCCATCCCGACCGGGTGCTCAACGTCGGCATCCGGGAACAGTTGATGCTCGGGGTCGCCGGTGGGCTCGCCCTGACCGGGCTGCGTCCGGTGGTGCACAGCTACGCGCCGTTCCTCGTCGAGCGGGCGTACGAGCAGATCAAGCTGGACCTCGACCACCAGGCGGCGAGCGCGGTGCTGGTCGGCATCGGCGCGTCGTACGACCGGGCGGCGGCCGGTCGGACCCACCTGAGCCCTGCCGACGTGGCGCTGATCGACACCCTCGACGGGTGGACCGTGCACGTGCCGGGGCACCGCGACGAGGTGCCCGACCTGCTGCGCTCGACGGTGGCCGGCGACTCGTCGGCGTACCTGCGATTGTCGGCCGAGTCCAACGACCGACCGCGCGGCGGCGACGGCACGTTGCAGTTGGTCCGGGACGCCGGGCCGGGCGCTGCGCTGCTGGTGGCGGTGGGGCCGCTGCTGGACACCGCCCTGGCGGCGGTACGGGAGCTGCCCGTTTCGGTGGCGTGGACCCACCGGCCCCGACCGTTCGACACCGCCGGGCTGCGCGCGCTGGCCGGTACCGAGGTGATCCTGGTCGAGCCGTACCTGGCCGGCACGTCCAGTCGGGTGGTCGGCGCGGCACTTGTCGACCGGCCGCACCGGCTGCTGGCGCTCGGGGTCGGTCGGGCGGAGCTACGCCGGTACGGCTCCGCCGAGGACCACCACCGGTGGCACGGCCTGGACGCGGGCGGTCTCCGGCAGTCGGTGACCTCGTTCCTGACGCCCTGACCCGAGCGACCCAGGCCGGGTCGGGTCGGGGTCAGCGGGGCGCGGTGGGCTTGCGGCGGGTACGTTCCCGGCCGAGGATCCAGAGTGCCTCCACGCCGTCCTTCCAGGTGATCTTCTTGCCCTCCTCGCGGCCCCGCGCCCGGTAGCTGATCGGCACCTCGTACGGGCGGATGCGCTGGCGGAGCAGCTTGCCGGTCACCTCGGCCTCCATGCCGAAGCCCCGGGACCGGATGTCCAGCGAGCGGTAGAGCGCCACCGGCATCAGCTTGAAACAGGTCTCCAGGTCACCGATGTAGGAGTTGAACATGATGTTCGCCGCCATGGTGACGCCCTTGTTGCCGATGACGTACCAGAAGCTGTAGGCGCTGTGGCTGCCGAAGGTGCGGTTGCCGTAGACCACGGTGGCCCGCCCGTCGAGGACCGGGTCGAGCAGCTTGGGGATGTCCTGCGGGTCGTACTCCAGGTCGGCGTCGAGAATGACCATGTACTCACCGTCGGCGTTGTCCACGGCCGTGCGGATCGCCGCACCCTTGCCCCGGTTACGTGGATGCGTGATCACCCGCAGCCGGGCGTCGTCGGCCCGACCGAGGATCTCGCCGGTGCCGTCCCGGCTACCGTCGTCGACCACGAGCAGCTCGATCTCGCACGGGTAGTCGACCGCCAACGCCTGCTTGAGCGCGTCGGCTATCCGGTCCTCCTCGTTGTAGACCGGCATCAGGATCGAGAGCTTCACGGGATTCTCCACGGTGGGGACAGTAAATCCGACCTAGCCTAGCCTGGTAGTTCGGCAGAACGTGGTCGCCACCGCCGAAGGGCGGCTCGGTGCGTACAGCTGGATGGTGTTTACTTCCCGCCATGTCCGCCGGGTCCCTACTCACGGTCCTGCCCGTCGCCACGATGATCGCCCTGGCGTACGCCGTCAGACCTGTCGAATCGACAGCCGTGGCACCGTGGCGTCTGGCGGTGGTCCGGGCGGCGCTGATCACCGGCGGGTACGCGGTGGTCGTGGTGGAGCTGTTCGGCGCGCTCGGCGTCCTCACCCGGCCGGCGTTCACCGCCGCCTGGCTGCTGCTGCTCGCCGCTGCCGCGACCGCCGCCTGGCGCCGCCACCACCGCGACCTCGCCACCCGGTCCGACGCTGCGGGCGGCCCGGGTGAAGATCGCGGCGTCGCCGGGCGACCGGGTCGGTCCGACGCCGCGGGCGGCGCGGGTGAGGACCGCGGCGTCGCCGGGCGGCCGGGCAGGTCGGGCGCTGCGGGCCTGGTCGGCCGGTTGCGGACCTTCTGGGGTACGACCGGAGTCGGCGACCGGCTGCTGGCCGGCACGGTCGGCGTGCTGATCCTGGTCGAGCTGCTCATCGCCCTGCTCGCCGAGCCGAACAACTTCGACTCCCAGACCTACCATCTGCCGAAGGTGGAGCACTGGGTGGCCCAGGGCACCCTGGAGTTCTGGCCGACGGCGATCCACCGGCAGGTGACCATCCCGCCAGGTGCCGAGTACCTGCTCCTGCACCTGCGGCTCTTCACCGGCTCCGACGTGCTGCACAACCTCGTCCAGTGGGCCGCCGGGGTGCTCTGCGTACTGGTGGTCGCCCGGATCACCGCGCAGCTCGGCGGCGGCCGGCGGGCCCAGTTGCTCTCCGCGTTCGTCCTGGCCACCACGCCGATGATCGCCCTACAGGCCACCAGTACGCAGACCGACCTGGTCGTCGCCGCCTGGGTCGCCTGCGTGGCCACCCTGGTCCTGGACGGGCTGCACCGCCGCAGCGGCCCCGCCACGGTGCTCGCCCTCGGGGCGGCGACCGGGTTGACCGCGGTGACCAAGACCAGCGGGCTGATCGGCGTGGGACCGCTGCTGCTGCTCTGGGGCCTCGCCCAACTCCGCCTGGCGTACACCGCCACCCGCCCCACCACCGACCACACCGGCCGAGCCCAACCCCAGTTGGCGTACGCCGCCAGCCCCGGCCGAGACCTGACCACGACCGGCCCAAGCCGGGCGACCGCCGTTCAGGGTGGGGCCGACCCCGGCGGCCTGACCACGACCGACGCAAGCCGGACGGCGGCCGCTCGGGGCGGGACCGACACCGGCCGGGACCTGACCACGACCGACGGGAGCCGGGCGGGAGCCGACGGGGAGCGGGGCTCGGCCGACGGGGGCCGGACCGGAACCGACGGAAGCCGGGCGTCGGCCGCTCGGGGCGGGGCCGCGAGCGGTGGGGGACGGGGGCGGCAGGTCGCGGTCACCGTACTCGGGTCGGTGTCGATTCTGCTGGTCGCCGCGTTGCTGGTCGGCCCGTTCCTGGTCCGGGTGACCGCCGAGTTCGGGCATCCGCTCGGGCCGCCGCGCCTACGCGAGTCGATCCCGATGGAACGGCACGATCCGCCGGCGATCCTGGTCAACGCGCTCCGGATCGGGCACACCGCGCTGGACACCCCGTTGACCCCGCTGGGCCGGGCCGCCGCGTCGGCGATCGTCGCCGGGGCCGAGGCGATCGGCGTCGACCCGCAGGACCGGGCGATCACCTTTGGGCGGGAGAACTTCCCCGAGCCGTCCTGGTACCCCGACGAGGACCGGGTGGCGTTCCCGCTGGCCGGCTCGCTGGTGCTGATCGCCGCGGTACTGGCCCTGGCCCGGCCGGCCCGGATCAGCCCGACGGCTCCCGGCTCGGTACGGGCGTACGCGACGGTTGTCCTGGTCACCCTCCTGCTGCACACCTCGATGATCAAGTGGCAGCCGTGGGGGAACCGGCTGCTGGTCTACGCCCTGACGTTCGGCGTACCCCTGGCCGGTCTCTGGCTGGCCACGCTCCTGCGCCGCAGGTACGACGACACCAGTGCCGGTGCCGGCCGGGACAGCGCCGCTGCCGGCAGCGGTGATGGCGGCGGCAGTGCCGGCGGCGGTGATGGCGGCGGCGGTGCCGGCCGCGGCGGTGGGCGGCGGTCGGTGGCCGCCGGGTTGGTCGTCACCGTGCTGGCCACCTCGGCGTTGGCCGGGGTGCTCGCCCTGTCGTACGGCTTCCCGCGTCGCCTGGTCGGGGCCGGTTCGGTCTTCACCACCTCCGAGTGGGACACCCGGTTCCTGCGTCGGCCACAGTGGGCCGACGAGTTCCGCTGGGCCGCCGACGCGGTGCGCGCCGACGGTGCCCGCCGGATCGGTCTGGTGCAGCAGAACGACAACTGGGAGTACCCGTGGTGGCTGCTGCTGCGCGACGCCGACGGCGGATCACCCGAGTTGGTGGCCCTGCAGTCGGTGCTGCCCAAGCGTCCGCCGGCCGATCCGGCGTCGGTGGACGCGATCGTCTGCACGGGTACCCGGTCGGTCTGTGCCGACTTGGTGCCGGAGGGCTGGCAGGTGCGGTGGCGCGGCTACGTCGGCTACGCACTACCTCCCACCCGCTGACCAGCCTCGCACCACCAGCGCTCGCCGGCTCCCGCCACCGAAGTCCGCCGGCACATGCTCACGCCCGCCGGCCGCCCACGTGCTGACACCCGCCGACCGGCACGCGCTCACTCCCGTGGGCCGGCACATGCTGACTCCCGCCGACCGGCACGTGCTGGCCGCCGACCGGCACGTGCTGACGCCCGTCGGCCGGCACGTGTTGGCCGCTGCCCAGCCGGCGATGGTGAGAGGGGTACCCCGCTCTACCAAATGCGTTAACAGGGGGCCCTTCCTTACCGGCTGGGGAGGGTTACGGTGAAGGCGGCGCCGCCTTCGGGGGCGTGGCCGGCGGTGATGTCGCCGCCGAGGCGGCGGACCAGGCCGGCGGCCAGGGCCAGCCCGAGGCCGCTGCCCACCTTGCGTACCCCTCGGTAGCGTCGGTGCAGCTCACCCCGTTCGAAGGCCACCGCCAGGTCGTCCTCGGTGAAGCCGGGTCCGCCGTCGCGTACCTCGATGACGCCGCCGTCGGTCGCGGACGCCCCGGCCGCAGAGCCGTCGGTCGCGGACGCCCCGGCCGGACGGACCGCGACCACCACCGGGGCTCCCGGCGGGACCACCCGCAAGGCGTTCTCCAGCAGGCCGTCCACCACCTGCCGGATCCGGCCCGGATCGGTGTACGCGGACACGACACCGACCGGTCCGTCCTCGGCCGACAGCCCCTCGGCCGGTGGCGGCAGGTCGATCCGCAGGGGTACGCCGGCCGCCGCGTACCGGTCGGCCCAGTTCCGGCCGATGTCGGCGACCAGGCCGGCCAGGTCGACCGGTACCGGTTCCAGCGGGAAGTCGGCGGCCTCCAGCCGGGCCAGCGCCAACAGGTCGCTGACCAGCCGGTCCAGGTGCCGGGCCTCGGCCAGCATGGTGCGGCCGGTCGCCGGCACCGCCGCGCCGTCGATCACCCCGTCGGCGAGCGCCTCGGCGTAGCCGCGCAGTGCGGTCAGCGGGGTACGCAGCTCGTGCGACACCGAGAGCAGGAACTCCCGTTGCCGTCCCTCGCTGGTGGCCAGCGCGGCGGCCAGCCCGTTGAGCGCGTACGCCAACTCGGCGACCTCCTCGGGCGGCTCGGGCGACAGCCGGACGGTACGGTCACCGGCACCCAGCCGGGCGGCGGCGGTGGCCGCCTCACGGATCGGCCGGGCCAGCCGGCGGGCGAGCAGCAGTCCGGCGGCCACCCCGGCGGCGAGTCCGGCGAGCAGCGGTAGCCAGAGGCCGCCCGCCATCCGTCGCCACACCCCGGGGCTGGTCGGCCGGGTGAGCACCACGGCGTCGCCGCCGGGCAGGGCGCGCCCTTCGACGAACGACCGTTCGCCGGCGACCAGCCGTCGGCCGGAGACGTCGTGCCCGGCGGCGAGCCGGCTGACGACCTGCCGGGACAGCCCCGGCCGGTCCGCGCGGCCAGCCTCGATCAGGTGGACGGTGACGTCCTGTTCGGCGAGTTGGTCGACCAGTCGTCGACCGGCGGCGTCGGGTGGTCGGGTCCGCAGCACGTCGACGGCGAGCCGGGCCTGGTCGGCCAGCGCCTCCTGGTCGCGCCGTTCCGCGCCGCGTACCGCCACCGGTGCCGCGACCAGCGCGGTGACCAGCACCGACACCAACGCCACCGCGCAGCTGACCAGGACCGCGCGGGTGGTCAGCGTACGGGTGAACCGGCCGGACCGGCGGGGCGTCGCGGCTGCGGGCGGGTCAGCCATCGGCGGCGTACCCGACGCCCCGGTGGGTCCGGATCACGCTGGTCGGCCCGAGTTTGGCGCGTACCTGTGCGACGTGCACGTCGACGGTGCGGGTGCCGGCGTGTGCGGCGTACCCCCAGACGGCGGCAAGCAGTTCCTCCCGGGTGAAGACCCGTCCGGGCCGGGACATCAGGTGGGCGAGCAGGTCGAACTCGGTGGAGGTGAGCTGCACCGGGATGCCCGCCGAGGTCACCGTCCGGCGGGCCGGGTCGAGGGTCACCCCGCCGACCACCCGGGGACGGTCCACGCCGTCGGGCCCACCGGCGGTCCGCCGCAGCACCGCCCGGATCCGGGCGACGAGTTCGCGGGGGCTGAACGGCTTGGTCACGTAGTCGTCGGCACCCAACTCCAGGCCGACGATCCGGTCCACCTCGTCGTCGCGGGCGGTCAGGAACACGACCGGGGTCCAGTCGCCGGCCTCCCGCAGCCGCCGGCAGACCTCCGTACCGGCCAGGCCGGGCAGGGCGATGTCCAGCACACAGGCCACCGGACGCAGCCGCCGGGCGGCGGCCAGTCCGGCGGCACCGTCACGTTCCAGGTGTACGCCGTAGCCATCCCGGCTCAGGTAGAGCCGTACCAGGTCGGCGATGGCCGGCTCGTCCTCGACGACCAGGACGAGCCCGCGGTGCGGCGTGTCGACGGTCACCGGCTCATGATTACCGACCGGTGCCGGCGGTGGTCCCCGGCACGTGTTCGAATCCGGTAAGGACGCTCAGCCGGCCACGGCGGCATCCGGCCGGGCCGGGGTGCCGGGTGGTTGGAGCCGGAAGGCCTGACCGAAGAGGGCGTCTAGGTGCCACAGCTGCTTCGGGTGGTGGGCCGGGATGACGAACCGCTCGCGGATCCCGTCGATCGCGGTGACGGCCAGCTCGATCGCGGGCGACCTCGGATCGGCGTGCCAGTTGACGTTGCTCAGATCCCGCAACTCGCTGTTGAGGTGCAGCCGCAGCCGGTGCAGCACCCGGCTCTGCTGGATGACGACCAGCCGGTGGTGGGTCAACAGGAGCAGGTGGTCGGCGGCGACGGGGCGGTCCGGGCGACTGCACCGGGCCACCAGGATGGTGGCGTCGCCGGAGCCGACGCAGCGGCGGAAAATCGACATGTGTCGACTGACGGTCTGCACCGCCAGGCCGGCCTCGGCGGCGGCCGGGAGGAACGTTCGGGAGAACACATCCATGCAGGTGACAACGACGGCACCAGTCAATGTGATGTGGGACACGGCCAACTTTGTGAAAGTTCCACGCCGAGGCCGTGGTCAGAGCGGCTCCGGCTCGAAGAGTTCGGCGAGCCAACCGGGGACGGCGTCGGCGTACTCCCCCCGGGCCGGGTCGTCGGTGCGCAGGGCCCGCCGCCAGGACAGCGCCCGGCCCACCTTGGCCGTGGTCACCGCCAGCCCGGCCGCCTTCAGCAGGGTCCGCCGGTCGTACCGGTCCGACCAGATCTCCAGGTACGCGTCGCGCAGCCGGCCCAGCGCCGGATCACCCGCCGACAACCCGAAGCGGTACGCCGCCGAACGGAGCGTCACCAACAGGCTGCCGAACGGGTGACCCACCGAGGCGTCCCCCCAGTCGAAGAAGCGGTACCCGTCGACCGTGGCGAAGACGTTGGCATCATGCAGGTCGTCGTGCTGCACCGTGGCGGGCGGCCCGATCCCGGCCAGCCGCTCACACACCCGGGCGAACTCCGGCCGGTACCCGCGCAACCGCTGGTACGCCTCAGCGGTCGGCCCGCCAGGCGAGTCGAGCAGCAACGCCGCCCGGTCCTCCAGCAGGTCGGCGAAGAGCTGCGGCAACACCTGCGGCCGGTGGTCCGGCACCCCGAGCGCCACCAGCTCGTCGACCTGCCGGCCGGACTCACGTTGGAGCACCGCGTACCGGGTCAGGGCCGCCTCCCACCGGCCCAACCCATGCCCACCAGCCCTGCCACCGTTCGGGCCGGCCGGTTCACCGGTCACGGACTGCGGAGCCGCCCCCGCCGCCGCCGGCTGCGCCCCCGACTCGGCCGGTTCATCGGTCGCGGACTGCGCAGGCTCGCCTGCCGGGCGGTCCCGTTCGGTGCTCTCCCGCAGGGTCTCGCCACCGTCGGGCAGGAGCAGCCAACCCCGGTCTGGCCGGACCGCGAGCGGGGTGAGCACCGCGTCAGGATCCAGTCGGCTCAGCGCATCGACCAGGCCCGCCTCGTACCGGGTGCCGATGCTGTTGGCCTTGAACCAGACCGGCCCGCTCCCGGTCGGCACCCGCCACACCAGCGACCAGGGCCGTACCCGGGGTTCGACCTCGCCGGTGATCCGCCGGCCGGTCCGGGCCAACTGCTCGGCGATCCAGCCCCTGGCCGCACGCTGCCACACCGGGTCCGACCAACCCGCCTCGCGCGGCACCTCCGACACCCCAACGGACGGTTGCGCCGACACGACAGACGACTGCGGCTGCGACACGGCAGGCGACTGCGGCTGGGGTTGCGGCTGCGACACGGCAGACAGCTGCGGCTGCGGCGCGCCGGACGACTCCCGCGACACGGCAGACGGTTGCAGCGGCACGGCATGAGGCTGCGGCACGGTCACGGTGCGGAGCCTAGATCAGCGATGCCGACATCAGGGGGCATTAGCTCGGTCATGATCGACTCGGTTGGGTCGATATGGCGGTGTCAATCTGCCTCGGACCCCGCAACATCAGCCCAACCGAGTCGATCATGACCGCTCGGCCCCGAAACCCGCCCGACCCGAAGGCCCAACCGCCCAGACCCGAAACCCGCCCGACCCGAAAGCCCAACCGCCCAGACCCAAGAACCCACCCGACCCGAAAGCCCGACCGCCCAGACCCGAAACCCGCCCGACCCGAAAGCCCAACCGCCCAGACCCAAAAGCCCACCCGACCCGAAAGCCTGACCGCCGAGACCCGAAACCCGCCCGGCCCAGAAGCCTGCCGTCGCAAAGGCCCGCTCGGGCCGAGAGCCCGCCCGCTCGGCGCGGAGGCCGGCTCGGTCGCCGGGGTCAGAGAAGTTCGACGACGGTGGCGTTGGCCATGCCGCCGCCCTCGCACATCGTCTGCAGGCCGTACCGGATTCCGTTGTCCCGCATGTGCCCCAGCATGGTGGTCATGATCCGGGCACCGGAGGCGCCGAGCGGATGGCCGAGGGCGATCGCGCCGCCGCGCGGGTTCAGCCGCTCCGGGTCCGCCTCGGTCTCGGCCAACCAGGCAAGCGGTACCGGGGCGAAGGCCTCGTTCACCTCGTACACCCCGATCTCCTCGATGCCCAGCCCCGCGCGGCGCAGCGCCTTCGCGGTGGCCGGGATGGGGGCGGTGAGCATGGTGACCGGGTCGTCGGCGGCGACCACGGCGGTGTGGATCCGGGCCAGCGGGCGCAGCCCGTGCCGGCTGGCCCACTCGCTGGTGGTCACGGCGAGCGCCGCCGCCCCGTCGGAGATCTGCGACGCGGACCCGGCGGTGACCACGCCGTCGGCGCGGAACGGGGTCTTCAGCTCGCCCAGTCTGGCCAGCGTGGTGTCCCGGCGGATGCCCTCGTCGGCGGTGACCGTGCCGCCGTCGGCCAGCGGCACCGGGGCCAGCTCCGCATCGAACGCTCCGGCGTCCTGCGCCGCCGCCGCCCGGACGTGGCTGGCCAGGGCGAATTCGTCAAGCTGGGTACGGGAGAAGCGCCACCGCGCGGCGATCAGCTCCGCCCCGACGCCCTGGTTGAACGGCAGCGGCTGGTCGTCGGCGAAGCCCTCGACACCCCGGTACCGGTCGCGGAGCTGATCGCTGAAGGGCAGGCCGTCGGCGACACTGGAGCCCATCGGCACCCGGGTCATCGACTCGACCCCGCCGGCCACCACCAGATCGGCCTGACCGGCGACGACCGTGGCGGCGGCGAAGTGCAGCGCCTGCTGGCTGGAGCCACACTGCCGGTCGAGCGTGGTGCCGGGCACCGATTCGGGCCAGCCGGCGGCGAGGACCGCGTTGCGGGCGACGTTCCAGGACTGCTCGCCGACCTGGGACACGCAGCCCCAGACCACGTCGTCGACCTGTGCCGGGTCGATGCCGGTCCGCTCGGCCAGCGCCCGCAGCACGTGCGCGGACAGGTCGACCGGGTGGACGTCGGCCAGCCCGCCCTTGCGCCGCCCGACCGGGGTACGTACCGCGCCGACGATGACCGCGTCACTCATGTTTACTCCCGGGTAACCTGAGCCGACCCCGATCCTACGTCGCCCGGCCAGCCCCTCCCAGCACCGGACGCCGCCGCCCAGCCTCGCCCAGCGGCCGGCTGGCATGCTGGACGGGTGCAGCCATCGACGTTCCCCACCCGGCAGTGGCGGGTCCCGCCGACGGTGCCGGTGATCAAGTTCGCCCTGGCGGCCGGTCTGGTCCTGCTCGGTCTGCTCCTGGACAACGGTGACCAGGTCGGGTTGGCCCTGGCCGGTCTGATCGCCGCCGGGTTGGCCGGCTGGGCGCTGCGTGACCTGGTGGCTCCGGTCCGGCTGGCCATGGACGCCGACGGTCTGGTGGTCCGGGTCGGGTACGCCGGCCGCCGCCGGTTGCCCTGGTCGGCGATCGAGCAGATCGACCTGGATCGGCACTCCCGGCGCGGGCTCACCACCGAACTGCTGGAGATCGACGCCGGGGAGTCGCTGTATCTCTTCGGGCGCTACGACCTGAACGCCCCACCCGCCGAGGTGGCCGACGAACTGCGCGCCGCCTGGCCCCACCCCGACCAGCCCCACCCCGGCGACACACCCGCCTGACCGCACCGACACTGTCGTGTCAAGTGGTCGCGGCGGGACGGGCTCAGCTGAGCAGGGTGACCGTGCGGACGACCGCGGCGGCGAGCAGGGCGATCACGATGGCGGCGGTGCCGACGGTCTGCACCAGGGTGCGGTTGGACCGTGGGGCGTACGCCATCACCAGGGCCAGCAGCGCGCCGGTGACCAGGCCACCGAGGTGGCCGGCGATGGAGATGCCCGGCACGGTGAAGGTGAAGATCAGATTGATCACCAGGATCGGCAGGATCGCCGAGGTGTCCCGGCCCAGCCGTCGCATGATCACGAAGATGGCGGCGAAGAGGCCGAAGATCGCGGTGGAGGCACCGGCGGTGGCCTGGTTCGGCGCGCTGAACAGGTACGCGGCCACGTTGCCACCGAGCCCGGCGACCAGGTAGAGCGCCAGGAACCGGGCCGGACCGAGCACCGCCTCCAGGGAGCCGCCGAGCACCCAGAGCGCCCACATGTTCAGCAGCAGGTGCAGCACGCCGTAGTGCAGGAACATCGCGGTCAGCAGGCGGTACCAGTCGCCCTGGGCGATGCCGCCGATGGTGCCGTCGGCGAAGACGGCCTGGCCGAGCACGGCACCCCAGTTGGTGAGCGGGGTGCTGCCGCCCATCAGGCCACCGAAGCCGGAGCCGCCGAAGGCCGCGTCCCCGCCGCGCGCCGAGGCGATGGAGACCAGCATCATCAGCACGTTCAGCGCGATGAGCGTCTTGGTGACGTAGCCGTGCTGGCCGGCGAGCCCGCCACCGAAGGCGGTGCGCGCCGGCCGTACGCTACGACGACCTTCCTGAACGCAGTCCGGGCACTGGTGCCCGACGGCGGCGTCCCGCATGCAGTCCGGGCAGATCGGCCGATCACACCGGGCGCACCGGACGTACGTCTCCCGACCGGGGTGCCGGTAACAGACCGGGGTGGTCGGCGGGGACTCGCTCACCGGGCCCGTCCTGGGCAGCGCTCAGTCATGCGAGCAAAGGTACCTCGCAAACCGGCTCAGGCCGGGTTGCCCTCGATGGTGACGCGCTCGATGACCACGTCCTGCAGCGGCCGGTCGCTCGGGCCGGTCGGGGTGTTGGCGATGGTGTCGACGACCTTCACCGAGTCCTCGTCGGCGACCCGGCCGAAGATGGTGTGCCGGTTGTTCAGGTGCGGCGTCGGCGCGACGGTGATGAAGAACTGCGAGCCGTTGGTGCCGGGGCCGGCGTTCGCCATGGCCAGCAGGTACGGCTGGTCGAAGCGCAGCTCGGGGTGAAACTCGTCACCGAACTTGTAGCCCGGACCGCCCCGGCCGGTGCCGGTCGGGTCACCCATCTGCACCATGAAGCCGCTGATGACGCGGTGCGAGATGGTGCCGTCGTAGAACGGCCCGTTGCCCGGCTGGCCGGTCCGCGGGTCGGTGTACTCCTTGTTTCCCTGGGCCAGGTCGACGAAGTTGCGGACGGTCTTCGGCGCGTGGTTCGGGTAGAGCTCCAGCCGGATCGGGCCAGCGTTGGTGTGCAAGGTGGCGTAGACAGCCTCGGCCACGGGTACTCCTCAGTCGTTGGTCAGTTCCATGCGGATCCTCCCATGTGCCCGATGTGGCAGTGCGGAGGCATCCGTTGGTGGAGGATGACGGAGGAACTACTCCCAGGAGGTGGGACCGTGTTTGGAATCGGGCGGCGGAAGTCCCAAGGGCAGCTGGCCAGGGCCGAGCTGAACCAGAGTGTCGGTCACCTGAAGCAGGCGGCCACGTACGCCGCCAGGGGTGCCGGCGCGACGGTCGGTCCCCGGGTCGAGGCGGCCCGGGGCTACGTGGCGCCGGCGGCGGTGAAGGTGCGTGACGGTGCCGCGACCGGCTGGGGTGCGACGGTGACCACGCTGGCGCCGCTGGCGGTGGCGGCGCGCAGTGGTGCGCTGGAGGCCACCTCGGCGTCGAAGAAGGCGGGCCGTAAGGCCGGCGTGGCGACGAAGAAGGCGAAGGCGAAGAACGTGCGCCTGGCCCAGCAGAAGCTCGGCCGCCGCAGGCCGGCCCGTCGGCGTGGCGCGATGCTGACCGGGCTGCTGGCCGCCGGTGCGGTGGCCGGGGTGGCCGGGGCGTTGGCCATGCGCCGCCGCCGGGAGCAGCTGGAGTGGGCCGAGTACGACCCGACCGAGAGCCTGGAGCCGATGCGCGACGAGGTCGAGACCATCGAGGTACGCACCAGTGGCGCGCCGGTGCCGAGCGCCCCGCTGGCCGAGGCGTCGCGGATCGACTCGACGGTGACCGGCGCGTCGACCACGTCGAGCAACTCCCCGGTGGCCGGCGGCCCGACCGGTGCGGGCAGCTCGGCGGTGGCGGGCGACAACAGCGCCTCCACCACCCAGCCGGGCCGGCAGCCGGTGGTGCACCCGACGGACCAGGTGCCGTCGGTGGCCGAGGGTGCCCGGGACGTCACCGGGCGTCCGGCCGACGACATCAGCAAGGCGGTCGAGGCCGGCAAGGCCCGCAACTGACTGTCCCCCTCCTGTCCGGTCGGGTCACCGCGACAGGCGGCCCCGACCGCACCAGCCGCCCGCGGCGCGTGGACGTGACGACGTCCGCGCGCCGCGGGCGTACCCGTGGTGGGGGTGTGGTGTCGGGCGGGCCGGACCGCGTCAGGGGGGTGAGGGCGATCCGGCCCACCCGACACCGGTGGGGGCGGGGGTGATGCTCACCACGCCACCCACCGGCACGGATGCCCAGGCAGACCGGGTGACCGTGCCCACAACGTGAATGGCGCTCGCGACATTGTGGGCAGAGGACCACCTGGTTGGGGACCCCTGAGGGTCACCATCCGATAACTTTCTTCCGGCCGCGCACCTCGGCGACCGCTGCGGCGAGCCGCCGTACCCCTTCTTCGATCTTGTCGGCGGTGACCGCCGAGAAGGCCAGCCGCAGCGCGTGCCGGCCGCCCTCCTGGACGAAGTCGCTGCCCTTGACCACGGCGACGCCACGCTCGGCGGCGGCCGGCGCGAGCGCGTCCACCTCGACGTCCTCGGGCAGCTCCACCCAGAGGAAGTAGCCGCCGTCGGGCTCGACGAACGAGGCGTCCGGGATGTGCCGGCGCAGCGACTCGGCAAGCACCCGGGCCCGCTCACCGAGGGCGGTGGAGACGGTGGCGATCGAGCGGTCGATGTCACCGGAGACGCAGAACTGGTGCACGATCGCCTCGGAGACCATGCCGGGCGAGATGTACAGGTTGGTCGCCCGCTTGGCGATGTCGGCGATCAGGTCGGCCGGCCCGACCAGGTAGCCGACGCGGACGCCGGGGCAGACCGTCTTGGTGAAGCTGGAGGCGTGCACCACCACACCCCGGGTGTCCAGGGAGAGCATCGACGGCAGCGCCTCGCCCCGGAACCGGATGTCGGCGTACGGGTCGTCCTCGAAGATGGTGAAGCCGTACTCCGCGGCCAGGTCGAGCAGCTCCCGGCGCTTCTCCAGCGACAGGGTCACCCCGGCCGGGTTCTGGTAGTTCGGGATGACGTGCGCCAGCTTCGGACGGACCCCGGACTCCAGCAGCTTGCGCAGCTCGGCGGTGTCCAGCCCGTCCGGGGCGACGGTCACCGCGTGCACCTCGCTGCCGAGTTGCTGCAGGTTGAGCAGGGTGCGGTCGTACGTCGGGCGCTCGACGACCACGGCGTCACCGGGGCGTACCAGGTGGTCGAAGAGGAACGCGTCGGCCTGCAACGAGCCGTTGGTGACCAGCACCTGCTCGGCTGCGACGCCGTGCTTGTCGGCGATCCACTTCCGCAGGGGCGGGTACCCGACTGAGGTGCCGTACGCGGTGATCCCGGCGGGGTCGGTGTCGAAGGCGCGGACGGCGGCGGCCTTGAGGCCCTCGACGTCGACGATGTCCAGCGAGGGAGCGCCACGGGCGAAGGAGATCAGCTGCTCGGCGGTCATGGTTCCAGAGCGTACGGCCGGCCCTGGGCTGCGCGTCGACGGCACGGCGATGTCCGCATCCTGAGCCACCGGACGGGTGACCCGCCCCGGCCGCTCGGCCGGACGGACCGGACCGGGAGGGCGGACCGGGCCGGACCGCAGGGTCAGGCCGCGAGGCTGAGCGGCTCGTGCGCCAGCCCCCGGGACAGCCCGCTCACCCGCACCCCCAGGGCCAGGTAGAACTGCCCCCAGTCGAAGTAGGACCGCCAGGCTGCGATCTTGCCCCGGCGGACCCGGACCACGTCCACCACGTCCCAGCTCAGCGTGCGGCCGGTCGGGGCGATGGTGCCCAGCGGAGTGTGCAGCACCCCGGTGTGGGTGCCGGTGAGCCGCTGCTCCAGCGCCATCCCGCCGGCTGTCTCCACCCGCCCGGTCAGCTCGACCCGCAGGTCGGGAAAGGCCCCGGTCCAGGTACGCATCAACGCCGGCAGCTCGATCGGGCGTACCGTGACCCCGGGCATGCTGTAGAAGGCGTCGTCGGCGTAGAGGTCGGGCAGGCGGGCCACGTCCCGCCGCAGGACCATCGCGTACTGCTGACCGGCGAGTCGTTCCGCGTGGCTCATGACGCCCTCCCCTACGGGCCACGGCCCGTCCGCGCCCACCCACATCCCTACCCGTCGATCCACGGCTCACACCTGTTTTGGCTGATCAAAGCCGTATTGCCCGACGGTGTCCCGGACTCCGACCGAAAGCGACCATCGCCTAACCGGCGGCCGGCTCGCTAGGGTCGAGAGGTGTCCACCGAGCCTCTACGCTGCGTCGGCGCGCTGATCGTCGACGACGACGGCCGCATCTTCTTCCAGCGGCGGTCCCCGCAGCGACGCCTCTTCCCCAACACCTGGGACGTCGTCGGCGGCCATCTGGAGCCGGGCGAGGAGGTCCACGACGCGATGCGGCGCGAGGTGACCGAGGAGACCGGGTGGACCGTGTCGCACGTGCTCGGCCCGGTCGGCGTCTACCGGTACACCGGTAACGACGGGCTGGACCGGGTGGAGAGCGACTTCCTGATCCGGGTCGACGGTGACCTCGACCGACCCCGGCTGGAGGTGGGCAAACACACTGAGTTCCGCTGGCTGACCGAGGACGAGCTGGCCGTGCTCGACGAGGACCGCGAGGTCAACGACGGGCTGATGCGGCGGATCGCCGAGGACGCCTTCGCCGCCCTCCGCTCGATCGGTCGGTGAGCGACGCGGTCGAGCTGGCGTCGCACCGGTTCGCGGGGCTGGTCGCCCCGACCATCGACCGGGTTGTCGTCGCCGGCATCCTCGCCGGCCGCGACGGCGGCGGCGCCGAGCTGAGCCAACGGTACGGCGGCCCGCTGGCCACCGGTTTCCTCGTCGAGTTCCGCACCCGGCTCGCCGCACCCGGCGGGACGGTCAGCGCGGCGGGCTTCGCCGGGGTGACCCGCCACCGCGACCCCGCCACCTGCACCCGGATGCTGGACAAGCACGTGGCGCACGGCATGCTGCACCGCCGGGCCGACGGCGCGTTCTCCGCCACCGAACGCGGTGCCGCCTTCCTCACCGAGATCTACCAGGTGCACGCCGAGGTCACCGAGGAACTCTGGGCCGGCCACGACGAACGGGTGGACCGGCTGGTCACCACGCTGGGCCGGCTGCTGGCGTACGCCCTGGTGGCGGTGGAGGAGGAGACCGGCCCGAGCGAGGCGTTCACCGCCGTGGCCCCGCCGTACGAGCCGGACGGCACCGCGCCGGGCGTGCTGCTGCTCAACCGGCTCGGCGCGCTGCGGTACCACCGGGCGGACGCGCACGCGGCGGCCTGGACGGCGGCGGGACACACCGCGCAGAGCGTCGAGGCGTTGCCGGCCGGCCCGGAGCAGCGGGCGATAGCGCTGGAGACCGACCGCCGGGCCGCCGCCCCGTACACCGTGCTGACCGCCGAGGAGCGGCTGGCGATGCTTGCCGACCTGGCCGCCCTGCCCGGCTGAGCCGGTTGGCCCGAGGGGTGGGGGGCGGCAGCGCTATCCTCCACCGATGACCACAGTCGTACGAGGGGGGACGTTGGCATGATCGGGATGGTGCTCGCCGCCGGTGCCGGACGCCGGCTGCGGCCGTACACCGACACCCTGCCCAAGGCGTTGGTGCCGGTGGACGGTGACACCACCATCCTGGACATCGCGCTGCGCAACCTGGCCGAGGTCGGGCTCCGGGAGGTCGTCATCGTGGTCGGCTACGCCGCCGACGCGGTCCGCGACCGGCAGGCCGAGCTGGAACAGAAGTACGGCGTGACGCTCACCCTCGTGCAGAACGACAAGGCCGAGGAGTGGAACAACGCCTACTCGCTCTGGCTGGCCCGGGAGCACTTCGCCCGGGGCGTACTGCTGGTCAACGGGGACACCGTGCACCCGGTGAGCGTGGAGAAGACCCTGCTCGCCGAGCGTGGACCGGGGATCCTGCTGGCCATCGACAACATCAAGCCGCTGGCCGAGGAGGAGATGAAGACCACCTTCGACGCCGCCGGCCAGCTCACCCGGATCACCAAGCTGATGGACCCGGGCCAGGCGTACGGGGAGTACATCGGCGCGACCCTGATCGAGCCGCAGGTGGCTTCGGCGCTGGCCGACGCGCTGGAGGCGACCTGGCGGCGCGACCCGAACCTCTACTACGAGGACGGGTACCAGGAGTTCGCCGACCGTGGCGGCGAGGTGCGGGCGGCCCCGATCGGGGACGTCTCCTGGGTCGAGGTCGACAACCACGACGACCTGGCCCGCGCCCGGGAGATCGCGTGCCGCTACTAGCCCGTACCGTCAACACGCCCCTGGCCATCGAGGTGCGCCGGGGCGCGGTGGCCGACCTGGGCCCGCTCCTGGCCGACCGGCGGATCTCCGCCGGTGGGGACGTGGCGGTGGTGGTCGGCCCCGGGCAGGGCGAGAAGATCGTCGAGCTGTGCCGGCCCTCGCTGGGCTCGGCGGACGTCTTCACGGTCACCGGCGGCTCGCTGGACTCCGCCAACGAGCTGGGCGACCGGCTGCGGCGGCGCAACTACGACGCGGTGGTGGGCATCGGCGGCGGCCGGACCATCGACACCGCCAAGTACGCCGCCACCCGGTACGGCATGCCGATGGTGACCGTGGCGACCAGCCTGGCCAACGACGGCATCGCCTCGCCGGTGGCCTCGCTCACCCACGAGGGCGGCAAGGGCTCGTACGGCGTGCACATCCCGATCGCGGTCATGGTCGACCTGGACTTCGTGGAGAACGGGCCGGACCGGCAGACCCAGGCCGGCATCGGCGACGCGGTGAGCAACCTCAGCGCCTGCGCCGACTGGGAGTTGGCCCACCGGGTACGCGACGAGCCGATCGACGGCCTGGCGGTCACCCTGGCCCGCACCGGCGCCGAGGCGCTGATCAACCATCCCGGCAAGATCTGCGACGACGGCTTCCTGACCACGCTGGCCGAGGCGCTGATCCTGGGCGGCATCTCCATGTCGATCTGCGGATCGAGCCGCCCGGCCAGCGGCGGCGACCACGAGATCTCGCACGCCGTCGACCAGCTCTTCCCGGGCACCTCGTCACACGGCGAGCAGGCCGGGCTGGGCGCACTCTTCTGCACCTTCCTCCGCGGCGACCTGGAACGCTTCGGCCAACTCGCCCGCTGCCTGCACCGGCACGGCCTGGCCACCACCCCCGCTGAGCTGGGCCTGACCGACGAGCAGTTCGTCGAGGCGGTGCAGTACGCCCCGGGCACCCGACCGGACCGCTACACCATCCTGGAACACCTGGCGATGCCGGCTTCCGAGACCCGGGGGCGGCTGGCAGACTACGCCGGTGCACTCCGCGACCACCTTGGCTGAGCCGTCCCGTCCCACCGTCGCCGACTTCCACCGGGTCAACCGGGGCGGCGGCCTGTTCAGCGAGTCGGTAAGCCAGTGGCTGGGCGCGGTCTTCGCCCTGGTCGCCCAGCGGCTCGGCCTGCGCCCCACCGCGCTGACCATCACCAACCTGCTGCTCGGCCTGGCCACCTCGGTCACCGTGGTGGCGCTCGCCCCGGCCGTCGCCGACGGTTCGGTGCCGGCCTGGCTGGTCGGCCTGGTCGCGCTGGTCGGCTGGCAGGTGGCGTACGCCCTGGACTGCGCCGACGGCCAACTCGCCCGGGTCACCGGTCAGGGCAGCCCCGCCGGCGCCCGGGTCGACGTGCTCTGCGACGTGGCCGCCCAGATCGCCCTGGTGGCCGCCCTGGCCGCGACCGCCGTGGCGCAGCGCCCCGACACCCCGACCTGGCTGGTGGCGACCTTCGCCGGCACCTGGATGGTCAACCTGGTCACCTCGGTGATGCAGTCCGGCCCGAACGCGGCCAGCATGGTCACCTCCACCTCGCTGCCGGTACGCCTGGTCAAGCTGGTCCGCGACTACGGCGCGGTCATCTTCGCCGCCGGCCTGGTGCTGGCGCTGGCGCCCGCGCTGGTGTTCTGGGTGATCGCGGCCTTCACGCTCGTCAACGGTGGTTTCCTGCTCGCCAGCATCGCCTTCTCCGCCCGCGCCTCGTTGTAAGGAAGGGCCCCCTGTTAACGCTTTCGGTATAGCGGGGAACCCCTCTCACCTCCGCACCGCTGGGCTCGACGCCAGCTGGGCCGCGGGGCCAGGTCGGCAGATTCCGGTCGACCCGGAGCCCGCCGGTGTGACAGGGTCGCCCGGTGCCCGCATCCCGTCTTGAACTGCTCCGCTGGCAGTTCGACCTGGCCTGGTCGCTCTTCGAATACCATCTGGACCGGCTGGAGCCGGCGGACTTCCACTGGGAGCCCGCCGCGCACTTCTGGGCGGTACGCCCGGACGCCGCCGGCCGATGGGTGCCAGACTGGGCAGACGCCGAGCCCGACCCGATCCCCGTCCCGACGATCGGCTGGCTGACCTGGCACATCGGATGGTGGTGGACGGTCACCATCGACCATTCCCGGGGCCGCGCGCCGCGGGAGCGTACCGAGATCGACTGGCCAGGTGACGGCGACCGGGCGGTAGCGTGGCTGCGTAACCTCCGTACCGAATGGTTGGTGGTCCTGGACCAGCTCAGCGACGCGGACCTCGACGCCACCGCGCCCTTCCCCTGGCCGAACGACCCCGCACACACCGTCGCCCACCTGCTCGCCTGGGTGAACACCGAGCTGACGAAGAACGTCACCGAGATCGGCCAGCTCCGCCTACTCCGGCACGCCCGCACCTGACCCCGCCGAGCCCTCCCCGCCCCGCTGAGCCCCCCGCCCGCCGCTGAGCCCCCCCCGAATGATCTTGGAAGGAAAATACCCCCATGGGGGCCGAAAGCTTCCGAGATCTTTCCGCCCCCACCCCGCACCGACGTGCTGCTCGGCGGCTGGCGCCCCATCCGGCTCCCGCTGCCCAGCAACTTGTCGCCCAGGGAGGGCCGCCCCCAACCCGCGCCGTAGATCTTGGACACTTACCGTCGAAATAGGACGGTAAGTGTCCAAGATCTACACCTTTCCGGGTACGCAGAGAGCAACGCCCCGACTCTCGGGAGGGAGCCGGGGGGACTGTGACTGGTCGGGGCTAGTTGTTCCTCAGGGAGTCGACGAAGGTACGCCAACCCTGGGCGTCGAAGGCGAGGACGGGGCCGGCCTTGTCCTTGCTGTCCCGGACGGCGACTCCGCCGCTGAGGTCGGCCACTTCGACGCACGCGCCGCACCTCCAAGAGGATTATCAATCGGCGGCCGGGGCGACGATGTGGTGGTACTGCAGTTCGTACATGTGCCCGGCCTTGACCATCACCGTTGCCTCGATCGGGCGGCGACCCTCGGCGTAGACGACCCGGAAGGTCCGCATGATCGAGGTGTCCGGCGGAAGTTCCAAGGCAACATGCTCCTCAGGGGTCGGAGGGCGCGTCGACACCTGATCGATGAACTCGTAGGGTGCGATTCCCATGTCACCGAGAGCGCGCAGCGCTCCGCCCTTGATGCGCCGCTTCTCGGCAAGCGGAGTCCCCCGCGCGAGGTCGACCGGGTAGTAGGAGTGCACCAGCTCGGCGGGTTCGTCGTCGAGTCGCAGGAGCTGCTTGCGCAGTACCGCCACCTCACCTTCGCCGAGGTCGAACGCCAGTCGCACCTGAGCGGGCGGGGCCACCTCGGCGACATTCAGCAGGTCGACCACCCCCTTCAGGCCACGTCGCTCGGCCTCGCTGAGCCAGGGGTACGACTGCCCGGCTGGCGGAGGAGCGATGAAGGCCGCCGGCGTGACGATGTGCTGCGGTCGCTCACGAACGAACACACCCTTGCCCGGCGCGCTGTCGGCGTAGCCCTCCCGCTTCAGAACGGCGACGGCGTTCTGCACCGTCTGGTTGGGCACGCCGTACTCCTGCTGAAGCTGTGCGGTGCTCGGCAGCTTGCTGCCCGGTGACAGGTCCTTGGCGAGGATCATCGCCCGCAGGTCGGCGGCGATCTGCTGGTGGCGCGAACGTGGGTCCTTGGCAAGTCGAGGCATGATCACGCCCTGCTCTGGTAGCGGAGGTGCCGTCCGGCGGCAGTCATCGTCATGACGCTGTACTCGAACGGAGTGTCATTCGTGTCGAATGTGACCCGGGTCAGGACGATCACCGGGTCCTGTTCGGAGATGTCCAGGTCATGTTGCTCCCTCAGGGTAGGCAGCCGCGCGGTGATGTCGTCCACGGCGTGACCGGGAGCGTGGCCGAGCGTGGCGAGCAGCGTGACGGCACCGCCAGGGATCTTGGCGAGGTCGGCCAGTGGCGTTCCGGTGGCGATGCTGCCCGGATAGTAGGAGTCGGTGAGTTCGACCGGCTGGCCATCCAGCAGCATCACCCGCTGCCTGAGCACGACAGGCGTGTCCGGCGCCAGCCGCAGGGCCTCGGCCACCTCCGGTGGTGCGGCAAGCTCCCGTGCCGCGGTGATGTGCTGGGTTCCCCGTTTGCCCGTCGAGGCGGCTTCGCTGGCCCACGCATCGCCACCGCCGGGGGCCAGGTAGCGGTCCGACGTGCTGCTCGGCTGCCGATGACTCATCCGACTTCTCCTCTCCAACGCGAGAACAACTCTACTGCCCTACTCAACAACGCTAATCCTCCCTCCTTGTGCCTTACCTGGTACGGCAGTATGGTTTCCCTAGTTCTGGGAGCCCTTGCCAGCCCGGACCGCTCAGCAGACCAGGACCGCCGAAGCGAGGCCGCGCAGAGCCGCCGATCACGAGGGGACGTAGGCACATGGCACAGAAGTTGGACACACCCGCCCGACACACGTTCAGGAGCACGTCGGAAGCGCCGGTGACCTACCTGCCACGGCGGCCGTTGCTCACTTTGGCGAGTGAACACCGGGCGGGATGCTGACCGTGACCGCCCGACGCACGCCCCACCTGGTCCAACAGGCCTGGTACGTCCTCGAATACCACCGGCACCACCGCTGCCCGAACTGCACGGCCAGCGCCTGGTGCCGGGAGGTCATACTCGCGCGCTCCCGGATCGCGGCCTGGCACCGCTACCGACGGCGTTAGCACGAGCGCTACCGATCACGGCGGCAGCCGCCACGACAGCAGTCGTAAGGGGATGGTGATGATCAGACGTACCCGTAAGGATTCTGACCGGCCGAGCGGGGCCGAGGTCCAGGCCGCCGAGCACGAGGCCGCCAGGCAGCGGATTCTCGCCCAGGCCGAGGCCGAGCGGACCCCGCTGGATGACACCACGCGGGCCGTGCCCGTCGGCAAGGTCCGGCGGTGAGCGTCGACGAGCCGACGGACCCGGCGGCCCTCTGGGTCGTGGGGCGGCGGATGGTGGCCGTCCACGAGGCGGGTCATCCGTGCTGGCGGTGCACTGCCGACACGGTCGCCAGCTGCCGCGAGGTGCGGTGGTGGCGGGCACGGCTCGCCGCCCTGGCCCCGCGAACAGCGGTGGCGACGCGAACAGCGGTCGCCTCGTGAACGACGGTCTGCCGGTCGGTCGGCGGGTGGCGTACTGGCGGCAGCGGCGGAAGATGTCGCAGCAGGTTTTCGCCGACCGGCTCGGTAAGTCCAAGTCGTGGGTCGACAAGGTCGAGCGTGGGGTACGCCGGCTGGACAAGTGGTCGGTGTTGCGGGAGGTGGCCGACGCGCTCGACGTCGACCCGGACCTTCTCCTGGGCGAGGCCACCCCGCCCCGGCCCGCCGACGAGGCCACCGCCGACGTCGAGCCGATCCGGGCCGCGCTCACCCGCTACCCCGGCCTGCTGCCGACGACAGCCGACCAGGCCCCGACCGATCCTGCCGGGTACCGGACCCGGCTCGACCACGCCGACGCGGTCTACCAGCATGCCCGGTACCCGGCGCTGCTGCGGCTCCTACCCGACCTGCTCGACGACGCCCACGACCGTTGTCTCCCCGCCGACCTGCGGGTCCAGGCGTACCGGCTGACCACCCAGGTCATGGTGAAACTCGGCGCGCCGGAGTTGGCCTGGCTGGCCGCCGACCGGGGCCTGACCGTGGCCACCGGCACCGACGATCCGCTGCTGGAGGCGGTCGCCGCCACCCCGTTCGGTCAGGCGTTGCGGGCCGCCGGTCGGCAACGGGCCGCGTTCGAGACCACGATCACCGCCGCCCACCAGGTCGCTCCGCTCACCGACGAGCCGGGTACCACCGCCGGGCGCTCGGCCTGCGCGACCCTGCTCGTCCAGGCTGCCCTCGCCGCCGCCGAACACGGCGATCCGTCGGCCACCCGGGACCTGCTCGACGATGCCATCGTCCTGACCGAACCGGACGGTCCCGCCCGGACGGCGGTCGACGCGGCCCGGGTCACCGCCACCGCCACCCTCGGCGATCATCGCACCGCCATCGACCTACACCAAACCCTGACGGTACGACCGCAGTGGCCGGCCCTGCCGATCGAACACCGGGCCGCGTACCTGCTCGACGTGGCCGGGGCGTACCTGGCTGCCGGCGACGCACCCGGGGCGGCCCGGACCCTGCGGGCCGCCGACCGGCTCGCCCCACCCGAGATCCGGGTACGCCCCGCCGGTCTGGCCGTCCTGACCGAGACGTTGACCAGATCGCCGGCACCGGACCCGCACCTACTGGCCCTGGCCGAAGCGGCCGGACTGCACGGCGCGTGGTGACGGTCGGGCCCGGCCCGAGATCGGTGTCCTTCGAGCCGCCGGTGGCCGTGTCGACGAGCCGACGTGGACGGCCACTCGCCGGCGAAAGACTCGGCACTTCCCGTTGAACCGACGACCCCTCGCATCCGTGCTGACGGTATCCGACCGCAACCGTGGGGCAACGACGAAGCAGTCACCGCCATGCGGGCCGCGTCCAGGTGGAGAGCCGCGGGGCTCTCCGAGCCGATCCAGCAAAGGTTGACAGATGCCAGAGAAGTTCAGCGTCGAAAAGCGGAAGGAACACGTCCTGGCGTGGGCGGAGGCCAGCCTTGCCGAGGAAAAGTCGAAGACTGCATACGCGAGGGAAAATAATATTTCGCCCACGTCGCTGCACAGTTGGATAAACGACGCCAACGGCGCCAGCTTTACCATCGAGGAAAAGGAGCTTGTCAACCGGGCGAGACGAGTCGCAGACCTCCAGACCTACTCGCCCGCAGAGCGCAAACAACACGTTGCAGAATGGGTCAAGGAATGCCTGAAGAAGGCTACACCAATCAACGCCTACGCGGAGATGAATGGCTTTTCAAACACTACTCTGAAAAATTGGATAAACGGGAAGGGTGTCACCTTCACACCCGCCGAGCAGGAATTGATCAACCAGGCAAAACGAGCTATCTCCAAGCAGACCTACTCGGCCGAGGAACGCATCGAGCACGCTGTGAGCTGGGCAAAGGAAGGCACTGCACGCGGAACAACCACCACCGACTACGCCACAAGAAACAACATTGCACCCGGCACACTGAGAAGTTGGGTCTACGAGAATAGCGGCGTCATCTTCACACCCGCCGAGCAGGAATTGATCAACCAGGCAAAACAAGCCACTGAACGAACCTTGCCGGTCGAGGCACGCATAAAACACGCCTTGGGCTGGGCAGCGGAAAGCATTGCAAACGAAACAACCATGGCCGAGTACGCGGCAGAGAACGGGATTTTGACCGCGACACTGAGAAGTTGGGTGAACGGGAGTGGCAACGTCACTTTCACACCCGAACAACAGGCAACCATCAACCAGGCGAAGCGAGCCGCCTCCCAGCGGACCTACTCGGCCGAGGAACGCATCGAACACGCCATTAGCTGGGCACAAGAAGGCATTGCACGCGGAACAACCATGACCGAATACGCTGCAAGGAATGACCTGGCATTTCATACACTAAATAATTGGATCCACGGGCGCAGCGTCACCTTCACACCCGAACAACAGGCAACCATCGACCAGGCGAAGAAACTTCAAGCCCGCCCGGCCTACTCGGCCGAGGAACGCATGAAACACGTGTCAGGCTGGTCATCGGAAAACAGCACACACGGAACAAGCGTGATCGAGTACGCGGCAAAGAACGGGCTTGCGGCCGACACGCTGCAAAGATGGGTTCACGACCGGCAGAACCAAGCTACGCCTGAAGAAAAGGCTCAACTGGAGAAAGAACGACATGCGACCGACGTTGCGAATGCAAATTCGATGGTGGCGCGCGCGGCCGGGAGCCGCATGAGGAAATACACCTGGATGACCTCAGCCGGTGCCGGTGCCAGCTCCAGCGCCGCGGAACCTCCTGCTAAGACCTGGCATTCCGATCGGAACACGGCGGAACGGCGGAGCCAGTCCCCCCGATCCTGAGCTGGTCCCGCCCCGGCGGACCCGGGGCGGTCCGAACGCTGCATGGCAGCGACCGAGGTCACGAACGGGGCCGGTCTCGGCCGGCCGAGGTCGAGTGTCCGGCAGATCTCGACAGCGAGGAGGAGGCAGGAGTGCTTCCAGTCGATGAACGCAAACGGCATGCCCTGGCCTGGGCGGACGAAAATCAAACCGGCGACGGCAGGGGGTATACGGCGTACGCGAGGGACAATGGTTTGCCCATGACAAATCTGCGAAATTACGTCAACGGCCAGAAAGGCGTGATCTTCACCGACGGAGAGCAGCAAAGAATTGACCGGGCCAAAGAAGCCCGTGAGCGTTTCTCACCTGAAGTCCGCAAGCGGCACGCCCTGAGATTTTCGGACGAAGTTCTGCGCGGCCGGACAGTAACGGTGGCGGAGTACGCACGTCGGCACGACATTAGCGAAACCAGCCTCCGCAGCTGGCTCGACGGAAAGGGCGTCACATATACCCCTGACGAACAGCGGAGAATAGACTCCGCCAGATCCTTTCGCCTTCCGTCGGATGACTCCGTGACAATTTCGACCAGGAATCAGGTGGCGGCGGCTGCGGCAGGAATGAGGACCTACGGCTGGATGACGTCGTCCCGCAGCGCTCCCAGCGCCTCCGGCTCCGCCCGCAATCCGGCCAGCCAGGGGGATCCCGCGCCGAGCGAGCAGCGGCGGAGCCAGTCACCTCGGTGAGCGCAGCTCCTGGCACGACCGACGGCCGCGCCTCCGGCCACCGCCGGAGGCGGCTCGGTCAGGCGCGGGCGGCGGCGAGTGAGGCGTACACGTCGATCAGGCGTTTGGTGACCACGTCGGGGTGGAAGGTGCGCTCGTAGCGCGACCGGGCCGGGGCCGACAGCGCGGCGGCCCCGGCGGCGGCGACCGGCAGGGCGGCGGCCAGGGCGGCCGGCTCCGGGGGCACCACCCAACCCGCCTCACCCGGCACCAGCGCGGCGCCGGCGGGCGTGCCGGGGGTGTCCGCGCCGACCAGGAACGGGATGCCGCCGAGGTTGGTGCCGAGCACCGGGCGGCCACTTGCCAACGCCTCGATGATCACCGTGGGCAGGACGTCGTGCCAGGTGGAGGTGGCCAGCACGACCGCGCTGGCGTCCAGGGCGGCACGGACCCCGGTGCGGTCCAGCGGGCCGAGGAAGGTGACGTCGGCGCGTTCGGCGGCGGCCGCCTCGACCAGCGGACGCAGCTCACCGTCACCGGCGATGCGCAGCGGGCCGAGCGACCCGTCCGGGTGCCGACGCCAGGCCTCCAGCAGCAGGTCGAGGCCCTTCTCCGGGGAGAGCCGGCCGAGGAAGAGGAACCCGTCACCGAGCGGGGCCGGGGTGCCCGGGTCGGGAATGGCGTTCGGCTTGACCACGATCCGGTCGGCCGGCACGCCGTAGTCGCGCAGGTGGTCGGCGACGGCCGAGGTGAGCGCGATGAACCGGTCCACCGAGTGCCAGGTGCCCCGGTGCACGGCCAGGGTGGTGGCCATCAGTGCGCTCTGCACGGTCGAACCCCGGTAGCAGCGGTGCTTGATCGCCGGCACGCCGAGCACCCTGCCCCGGCAGTCCTGGCAGATCTTCCCGTCCCGGAAGTACAGCCCGGAGGAGCAGACCTGCCGGTAGTTGTGCACCGTCTGCACCACCGGCACGCCGTGTTTGTGCGCGGTCCGCACCACCCAGGGCGAGAGCAGCGGGTACGGGTTGTGCAGGTGCAGCACGTCCGGGCGGTGCTCGGTGAGCAGCCGGGACAGGTCGGCCTGGGCCTTCGGGGCGAAGATCGGTGAGATCGGCAGCAGCGCCTTGGCGCCCTTCGACATCGAGGGGATCTCGTCGGAGCTGCGCACGAACGGCAGCACCTCGACCCCGGCCGCCCTGAGCTGGGCGATCTCCACGTCGACGATGGTGTTCTCCCCGGACGGCTGAGCTTCCCGGTACCGGTTGTGCGCCACCACGATTCTCACGCCGACACACGCTACCGTTAGCCCTGTGCCGGAACTACCGGAGGTTGAGGCGCTCGCGGGTTATCTGCGGCAGCGGGCGGTCGGGCGGCGGGTCGACCGGCTGGAGGTCGCCGCGATCAGCGCCCTGAAGACGTACGATCCGGCACCCGGCGCGGCAGCCGGCCGGACGGTGGTGGACGCCGGGCGGCACGGCAAGTTCCTCGACGTACGCCTCGACGGCGACCTGCACCTGGTGGTGCACCTGGCCCGGGCGGGCTGGCTGCACTACCGGGAGGGCTTCTCCGCCGCCGCCCCGTTGCGCCCCGGCAAGGGCCCGATCGCCCTGCGGGTACGCCTCGACGACGGCTCCGGCTTCGACCTGACCGAGGCGGGCACCCAGAAGAACCTCGCCGCGTACCTGGTCACCGATCCTGCGGCGGTGCCCGGGGTGGCCCGGCTCGGCCCGGACGCGCTCGCCGTCGACCAGGTCGCCTTCGCCGAACGGATCCGCAGCCGGCGGGGGCAGATCAAGGGGGTGCTCACCGACCAGCAGGTGCTCGCCGGCATCGGCAACGCGTACTCCGACGAGATCCTGCACGCCGCCCGGCTGTCGCCGTTCGCGCTCACCGACCGGCTCACCGACGACCAGGTGGCGGCCCTGTACGGGGCGACCCGGCAGGTGCTGCTCGACGCGGTGCAGCGGTCGCTGGGGCAGCGGGCCGCCGAGTTGAAGGCGGAGAAGCGCTCCGGGCTGCGGGTACACGCCCGGACCGGGCTGCCGTGTCCGGTATGTGGCGATACCGTGCGGGAGGTGTCGTTCAGTGACTCCAGCCTCCAGTACTGCCCCGGCTGCCAGACCGGCGGCAGGCCGCTCGCTGACCGCCGGCTGTCGAAGCTCGTACGGTGAGTGACGACCGCGGCCGTAATCTCCCTTCGTGGGCCGAACCTCCCGCTTGCCTCTGCACCGCCCCCGCCGACCGCCGGTATAGTGGCCCGGTCCCCGGCTTCTGATTGAGGCGGAGCCGGCCAGATCCCCCCGAACTCCATCCGACGCACCCGACTTGACGTGGGTGTCCGGTGGGGCCCGGGTGGGAGACTGGAACGGTGGGCGACGCGGGCCCTCACGGCAAGTGAGCGGCACCGGTCATGCGGGAGGACAAGGGTGAGGTGACGACAAGCCTCCAGCGCCCGGTAACCAACGAAGGCCGGAGCAAACTCGTGCGGCACGTCGACAGCTTCGAGATCCAGCCGCCCACATCGCCGTCGCACAACGGCGTACCCCGGTCGGTGTGGGCCAAGGCCAGGCGGCGGGTGTCCCGGTGGCACCGCCCCTACATCGCGCTGTTGCTCCTGCTGGACTTCGGGGCGGCGGCGGTGGCCAGCCTGATCGCGATCGAGGCGTTCGACCAGTCGCGGGCCGGTTTCCACGACGCCGACGTCGATCCGACCTGGTTCCACACCGTGGCGTTCCTGCTGCTGCCGCTGGGCTGGATGGTGATCCTCTGGGGTAACCGGGCCTACGACCGGCGGTACCTCGGGCTCGGCCCGGACGAGTACAAGCGGGTGATCCGGGCCTCGGTGGCGGTCGCCGCGACGGTCAGCTTCCTGGCCTTCGCCACCAAGACCGACCTGTCCCGGTACACCGTCGGCACCGCCCTGCTCGGCGCGCTCCTGCTGATCCTGCTCAACCGGATGCTCTGCCGTTTCGTGCTGCACGTGGTCCGGCGCAACGTGGGCCAGGCCGGGCACCGGATGGTGCTGGTCGGCACCCTGCCGGAGTGCCTGGAGGTCTACACCGCGGTGACCCGGGTGCCGGCCGCCGGGCTGGTGCCGGTGGCGATCCACATCACCGACGGGTACGCCGCCGCCCGGGGCGTGGAGACGCCGGTGCCGGTGCACTCCGGCCGGGACGTGCTGGCCCTGGTCCGCGAGGTCGGCGGGGACACCATCGCGGTCTGCGGCTCGGCCAGCGCCGAGCCGGGCGAGCTGCGCCGGCTGGCCTGGCAGTTGGAGGGCTCCGGGGTCGACCTGGTGGTCGCGCCGCAGCTCACCGACATCGCCGGCCCCCGGGTGCACATCCGGCCGATCGAGGGTCTGCCGCTGCTCTACGTGGAGGAGCCGACCCTGTCCGGGCCGGCGCTGCTGGCCAAGAACGTGATGGACAAGGTCGCCGCCGGGCTGGGCCTGCTGATGCTGGTGCCGGTCTTCCTCGCCATCGCCCTCGCCATCAAGATCTCCGACCGGGGGCCGGTCTTCTTCCGGCAGCCCCGGGTCGGTCACGAGGGGCGGACCTTCCGGGTCTGGAAGTTCCGCACCATGTACGTCGACGCCGAGGACCGCCTGGCCAGCCTGGTCGACCAGAACGAGAACGACGGCATGTTGTTCAAGATGAAGGAGGACCCCCGGGTCTTCCCGGTCGGCCGGATCCTGCGCGCCTCCTCGATGGACGAGCTGCCCCAGCTGATCAACGTGCTCTGGGGGGAGATGTCGCTGGTGGGGCCGCGTCCGCTGCCCGCCGACGACGGCGACTTCCTGGGCGACGTCCGGCGCCGGCTGCTGGTCCGGCCGGGCATGACCGGGCTGTGGCAGGTCTCCGGCCGCTCCGACCTGTCCTGGGACGAGGCGGTCCGGCTGGACCTCTACTACGTCGACAACTGGTCCCTGGCGTACGACCTGAGCATCCTGTGGCGCACGGTCGGCGTGGTGCTGGCCCGCAAGGGCGCGTACTGACCCGGGCGGGGATCCGCAGGTGACCGCCGATGTCTCCGTCACGCTCGGGGTGATCGTGCTGGTCGGTGCGGTGGGCACCGCGCTGTGGGTGCTGGTCCGGTTGCGGGCCCGGCGGGGCATCGTCACCGCCACCCAGCGGGCCACCTACGAGGTGCTGCACACCGCCGGGCTGGCCGCCGAGCCGCTGCGGGGCGGCCTGACCGAGGCGGGCGCGGCGAAGGCCGTACGCCATCTGCGGGCCCTGGTGGGCGCGACCGGGCTGGCGCTCACCGACCGGGCCGAGCTGCTCGCCCTGGACGGGCGGGGCGGCCACCACGCGCCGCAGTTGCTGGCGGCGGCGCTGCGCACCGTGGCGGCGGACCGCTCCACGGTGCTCGGCGAGGCGGAGCTGCCCTGCGACCGGGTGGACTGCCCGGTACGCGGGGCGGTGCTGGCCCCGCTGCGGGCCGCCGGCCGGGTGGTGGGCGCGCTGGTCGCGGTGGCCGACGGCCCACCCGCGCCGGGTCTGGTGCAGGCCACCCTGGAGACCGCGTACTGGGCCGGCAACCAGCTCGCCCTGGCCGAGCTGGAGTCGTCCCGGGAGCGGCTGGCCCGCGCCGAGGTACGGGCGTTGCGGGCGCAGATCAGCCCGCACTTCATCTACAACGCGCTCACCGCGATCGGCTCGTTCGTCCGGACCGACCCGGAGCGGGCCCGGGAGCTGATCCTGGAGTTCGCCGAGTTCACCCGCTACTCGTTCCGGGCGCACGGAGACTTCACCACGCTCGCCGAGGAGTTGCGCTCGATCGACAGGTACCTCACCATCGAGCGGGCCCGCTTCGGCGACCGGTTGCAGGTGCGGTTGCAGATCGCCCCGGAGGTGCTGCCGGTGACCCTGCCGTTCCTCTGCCTGCAGCCGCTGGTGGAGAACGCGGTCCGGCACGGGTTGTCCCGTAAGCCGGGCACCGGCATGGTGAGCATCGAGGCCCGGGACGCGGGCGCGGAATGCCATATAACGGTGGAGGACGACGGAGTGGGCATGGACCCGACGACCCTGACCGCCGGGATCGCCGACCTGACCGGGGCCGGCAGCGACCCCGGCGAGGACGCCGGACAGCACGTCGGCCTCTCCAACGTCGACGAGCGGCTCCGGTCGGCCTTCGGCGACCGGTTCGGCCTGGTCGTCGAGACCGGCGTCGGCTCGGGTACGAAGGTGAGCCTGCGGGTGCCGAAGTTCCACCCCGGCGTACGGGCCACCGCGTGAGCGGCTTCCTGCGGGTGCTGGCGGTCGACGACGAGCCGCCGGCGCTTGACGAGTTGGCGTACCACCTGCGGGCCGACCCCCGGGTGGCCCGGCTGCACACCGCCGCCGACGCCACCGAGGCGCTACGGGTGCTGCGCGACGACGACGTGGACGTGGTCTTCCTGGACATCCGGATGCCCGGCCTGGACGGCATGGAGCTGGCCCGGGTGCTGCGGCGGTTCGCCCGACCACCGGCGATCGTCTTCGTCACCGCGTACGACGACGGCGCGGCCGACGCCTTCGACGTGGGTGCCACCGACTACGTCCGCAAGCCGGTCCGTGCCGAACGGCTCACCGAGGCGCTGCGCCGGGTGATCGGCTCCCGGGTGGTGCCCAGCCACCCGGCGGCCCTGGCCCGCGCCGAGGAGGATCCGACGATCCCGGTCGAGCTGGCCGGCAGCACCCGGATGCTGCCCCGCTCGGCGGTGCGCTGGGTGGAGGCGCAGGGCGACTACGCCCGGCTGCACACCGCCGACGGTTCGCACCTGGTCCGGGTCTCCCTGGCCACGCTTGCCGAGCGCTGGGCCGATGCCGGTTTCGTCCGGATTCACCGCTCCTACCTGGTGCAGTTAAGGTTGATCACCGAGCTACGGTTGGTGAACTCCGGGTACGTCGTGGTGATCGACGACACCGAGCTGCCGGTGAGCCGGCGACACACCCGGGAGCTGAAGGACCGGCTGGTCCGCGCCGCCAAGCAGGACTGGGGTCGCTGACCGTAACGCGGGAGGTGACGTACGGTCGTGTCGAAAAACCGTGTCGAACCTGTTCGACATCGACGCCTGCCGTTTGGCTGGGACAATGGGTGAGCACGGCTGGCGGCGGCGGCTGACACGGCGGCTGGACCCCGCCGCGTACGTCCCCGGGCCGGTCAGCGCACCCGAGGCCGATCCGTGGCCCTCGATCTGCGCAGCGGTCTCCGGGCGGCTGCTCGACACGGCCCAGCAACTGCTGCCGGCGCTGGAGCAGGCCCAGGCCCGCGCCGACGACCCCGAGCAGCTGGCCCTGCTGTACGCGGTCGACCACGGCCTGGCCCGGCTACGCCGCCAGGCGGAGAACCTGATGGTCCTCGCCGGCCAACCGGTGCCCGACGCCGAGCCACAGGTGACCAGCCTGGCCGACACCGTCCGGGCAGCCACCTCGGCGGTCGCGGACTACCGCCGGGTGGAGATCGGTCCACTGCTCGACCTGGCCGTCACCGAGCAGGGCGCGGACGACGTGATCCGCATCCTCACCGAACTGCTCGACAACGCGGTCCGGCACTCCCCGGAGCCGTACCCGGTGCTGGTCTCGGCCCACCGCACCGACGCCGACCAGGTCATGGTCCGGATCACCGACTCCGGCCCCGGTGACCGGGCCCTGGCGGTCGACGAGGTGAACGCGATGCTCGCCGGGCGGACCCCCCCGACCCGGCCCGACCGGGCCGGCGCTGCGGCCCCGGCCCGGCCCGACCGGGCTGCCGTGCGGCTCGGCCTGCTCGTGGTACGTGAGCTCGCGCTCGCCCACGGCATCGACGTCCACCTGACGGCCGGCTCCGCCGGCACCACCGCGACCGTCCTGATCCCGACGGCGCTGCTCTGCGACCTGCCCGCGCCTGCGGACCCGGCAACCCCGCGCCACCTGACCTCGACCCGCACCACCCCGCCCGACCGGTCCGTGCCACCCGACCGACCCGTGCCATCCGACCGGTCCGTGCCGCCCGGCCGGTCCGCGTCGGAGTCCGGGCTGCCCGTGCGGCCCACCGCGCCGGGCCCGCTCGCGGTGGCCACCGGTCCGCTCGCGGTGACCGCGGCCGGCCTGCCCCGACGGCCGCCGGCGCGGGTTCGTGACGATCCCGGACCCACCGGACCGCCGGTCGAGACCGATCCGACGGACCGGCAACGCTGGCCACAGGAAATGGCCGACTTCACCAACGCCATCGCCGCCCACGCCGCCCTGAAGGTCGAGGAAGATCGATGAACGATTTCGGTGCACCGCCAGTCGACGTACCCCGCAGCGCCGATGACGTGACCTGGTTGGTCGACCAGTTCGCCGACCGGGTTCCCGGGGTCACCCACGCGCTCCTGATCACCTCCGACGGGCTGCTGCTGGCCGCCTCCCAGGGCACCGCCCGCAACCTCGGGGAACGGCTCGCCGCCTCCACCTCCGGCCTGTTGAGCCTGGCCCAGGACGGCGGCAACGTCCTCGGCGTCGGCCGTCCGGAGGCCCTCACCGTCCGCTACCCCGGCGGGCACCTGGTCTGCATGCGGGCCGGCGACGCCGCCTGCCTGATGATCGCCGCCTCCCCGGCGGCTGACCTGGGGGTGATCGCCAACGAGATGCTCCGTCTCATCGACGGGGTCGGGCCGGCGTTGACCCCGCAACTGCGCTCCGAGTTGGGGGTGCTCGCCCCCGAGCCCGGCGGGCTGCTCGGCGTACTCGGGCCGGAGCCCCGGAGGCTGCGACGGTGACCCACCCGAAGGCGCGGCCGTACACGCTCACCGGTGGCCGGACCCGGACCCGGCAGCCGTTGCTGCTGCACGCCCTGGTCTCCGCGACGACGCACGCCCCGCCGCTGCCGCTCCGCCCGCTGGCACCCGAGGCACACGCCCTGCACGCGCACACCGGGGATGCCGCCGTCTCGGTCGCCGAACTCTCCGCCGCCGCCGGGCTGCCGCTGGGCGTGACCCGGGTACTCGTCGACGACCTGGTCACCGCCGGACTGTTGACCGTGCACGCCGACACCTACCAGAGCCCGTACGATCCCGGCCTGCTGGAACGGGTCCGCGACGGCATCCGCCGGATCGCCTGAACGCCGCCGCCGGGCGTGCCGACATCTTCGGGCCTGGTCGCCGGGGCCGGGGCCGGCGGCGGGGGACCGCGGAGGTGGGCGGGACCGGCGTGATCGCTGCGATCGGTTAGGGTCGGCTCGCCGTGTGTCGCCCACGTTGGACGGACGGGTCCGACACCTCCGCGCGGTGTGAAGGGCCACCGAATGATCGATCCAGAGCAGATCCAGGAGGTACGGCGGGCGCTCGGCCGCCGCCTCGCCCACCGGCGCCGGGAACACGGGCTGATCCAGGAGGACGTCGCGCGGCAGGTGCACAGCACCCGCAGCACGGTGGCCAACGTGGAGAACGGCCGACAGATGGCCGACCGGATCTTCTGGTTACGCTGCGAGACGCTGCTGAACGCCGGTGGCGAGCTGATCACCGGTTACGACCGGTACCAACGGCTGGAGCTGCAACGCCGGGCGGAGCGCGACGAAGCCGCCCGACGGGCCAGGTGGGGTGAACTCGGCCGGCTGACCGCCGGCTCACCCGACCTGGCTCTCGGCGGGCCCGCCGGCTCCGCTACCTCGGGCGCTGGCCCGGCCGCCGCCGGCCCGACCGTCGCTGGCCCGGCCGTCGGCACGCCCGCTGGTTCGGGCGCTGGTTCGGGCGGCCCGGTTCTCGGCGCGCCTCCTGGCTTGGGCGGCGCGGTTTCCGGTCTGCCCGCTGGTCCGGCGGCCGAGGCGGGGGCGGGACTGGTGATGGCGGTCACCTCGCTGCTGGCCGAGGTGGCGCAACGGTCCACCGGGGAGGGCGAGACGTTGACCGTGCCGGCCCCTCGCGGGCAGTACCTTCCCCGGACCTCGCTGGACGTCGAGGTGTATCCGGCCGTCGAGGAGGGCCGCAACCTCGCCACCATCCCCCGCCCCGGCGCTCATCGACGCTGGCGCAGGTCCCTGCAACGCCGGCTGGTCGTCGGCCACGTCGACGCACCCGCCCACTCCGGCATCTTCGCCCTGGACTCCCGCCAGGCGTGTCGCCGGCTGGTGGGGGTCGGCGAGGACAGCCGCCTGCTCATCCCCCGGGTCTACGAGTTGGACGCGATCACCGGCGCGGTGCTCTGGGCGGTCGCCAACCTCGACCAGTCGCTGCTGCTGGACGACGCCCGGCTGGACACCTCCCGGATCGCCGCCGCCCAGTACGCCCGGCTGACCAGATCGGCGGTCAGCGGTGAACTCGCCGCCGAACTGGACACCGTGTCCCGGCTCTGGCTGGGCTCGGCGTTCTGCGCCGACCACATCCGCCGGCACTGCGCCAGCCTCACCGAACTGCCGGTCTTCTGGAGCCGGGAGCAGCGCGGCGAAGAGGCCAGCACCTGGCTGTTCTTCGGGCACAAGCTGCGGTACCTGCGAACCACCGCCGACCGGTTCGCCACCGCCGGACAGCGGATGACCCGGATGTTCTGTGTCCCACCGGCGGCGGTACGTGCCTCGTCGGTGTCCGAGCGGATCCTGCTGCTGCTCGCGGTGGCGTTGATCGAGTCCCTCGGCACCCAGACCGCGATCACCGACGAACCCGAGTACGGCACCCTGCCCGGTGTCGTACTCGGTGGCCGACGCGCCATCGTGGCGAACTGGCTGCGCGCCGACGGCGTGTGGCACGTCGACGTCACCGACCACCGTCCCACCCTCACCGACTACCGGAACGCGCTCGGCGACGTACGGGCCCACTCGGTGATCGCCGCCGACAAGCCCGGCGACCGGCTCCGCAACCTCGCCGAGTACCTGGCTCTCGACTGGCGCTGGCTGCGCGCCCGCTGCGCCGCCCTCGGCGAGTACGGCCTGGCCGGCATCGCCGAGCCGCGCAGCCGCCTGATCTCCCTCGACGGAGTCGACCTGGCCTGCCGATTCGTCGGCACCCAGCGCTGAGACCGGGCGTTGTCCACCGAGTTATCCACAGCTTCGACGAGTTATCCACAGCCTGTGCACAACGTGCGGCGGTTGATCGACTCGGTTGGGCTGATATGGCGGGGTCCGCGGCCTGTTGATACCGCCATATCAGCTCAACCGAGTCGATCATCAGTCTCCGATGACCAGTACCACCGCTGGCCGTGGTGCCCCGACGCCCCGTTCTCCACAGGTTGTTCACAACCTGCGCCACCGATCTCCACGGCTGCTGCCTACAGTTCGAGGGCATGAGGGAACGCCGGGTGCTGGTGGTCGAGGACGAGCCGACGATCGCCGATTCGGTGGCCGCCCGGTTGCGGGCCGAGGGTTTCGCGGTGGATGTCGCCGCCGACGGGCCGAGCGCGGTTGACCGGTTCCACGAGGGCCAGCCTGACCTGGTCGTACTCGATGTGATGTTGCCGGGGTTCGACGGCCTGGAGGTGTGCCGGCGGATCCAGGTGGACCGGCCGGTGCCGGTGCTGATGCTCACCGCCCGGGGTGACGAGACGGACCTGTTGGTCGGGCTCGCGGTGGGAGCCGACGACTACCTGACCAAGCCGTTCTCGATGCGGGAGCTGGCCGCCCGGGTGCACGTGCTGCTGCGTCGGGTCGAGCGGCTGACCGCCGTGCCGACCCCGGCCCGCCAACTCGGCGACATCGAAATCAACTTTGCCGAGCGGCGGGTACGCCGGGCCGGGGCGGAGGTGCACCTCACCCCGATCGAGTTCGACCTGCTGGTCCATCTTGCCGGCCGGCCCCGCACGGTGCTGCCCCGGGAGCGGCTGCTCGCCGAGGTCTGGGGCTGGGCCGACGGTGCCGGTACCCGGACCGTGGACAGCCACGTCAAGGCCCTGCGCCGCAAGCTCGGCGCGGACCTGATCCGGACCGTACACGGCGTCGGGTACGCCCTGGAGGTTCCGTCGTGACCGACCACGCCGCGGTGATCTGGCTGAACCGGGTGCTGCCCCGTCCGTTGGATCCGGTCCGTTCCATCAAGGTCAAGCTGGGTGTCCTGCTGGTCACCTCGGGTACCGCCGGGCTGTCGTACTTCTGGTACGCCATCGGCTGGCTGCCCCCGATGACCTCGGCGACGGCCATCGGGTTGGCGCTGCTGACCTCCCAGGTGCTGGCGCACGGGATGACCTCACCGCTACGCGAGATGACGGCGGCGGCCGGCGCGATGGCCCGGGGCGACTACAGCCGTCGGGTCCGCGCCACCTCCCGGGACGAGGTGGGCGAGCTGGCCCAGGCGTTCAACAAGATGGCAGCCGACCTGGCCGTCGCCGACCAGCGTCGCCGGGAGCTGATCGCCAACGTGTCGCACGAGTTGCGCACGCCGATCACCTCCCTGCAGGGGGTGCTGGAGAACCTCGTCGACGGGGTGGCCGAGCCCGACCCGGCGACCCTGCGCGTCGCACTCACCCAGACCGAGCGGCTCGGGCACCTCGTCGTCGACCTGCTGGACCTGTCCCGGTTGGACGCCGGCGTGGTGCCGCTGCGCCGGGTCCGGATCGACCTGGCCGACTTCCTCGACGAGGCGGTGGAACACGCGGCTGCCAACGCGGCCGGCGTCGGCCGCGACGTCCGCTTCCAACTCGGCCCCCTGGCCACCCCGTTGACCGGGTACGCCGACCCGTGGCGGCTGCACCAGGTCTTCGCCAACCTGCTGGACAACGCCGCCCGGCACAGCCCACCGGGGGCGACGGTCCGGGTGACCGCCGAGGAGCGGGACGGCCTGCTGCACTTCGAGGTCAGCGACGAGGGTGCCGGCATCCCCGAGGCCGAACGGTCCCGGGTCTTCGAACGGTTCACCCGAGGCGACCGCTCCGGCGACGGCGGTACCGGCCTCGGCCTGGCCATCGCCCGCTGGGTGGTGCATCTGCACGGCGGCACCATCGCCGTCCTCGATCCACTCCCACCAGGCGGCGGCTGCCGCATCCAGGTGACCCTCCCGATGGGACAGGAGGCCCGATGACCAACCCGCCTGACGCCGACCCGACGCCTCGACCGCCGCTGCCCTCCTCGACGCCGCAGCCGGCGCTGCCCTCGCCGACGCCGCAGCCGCCGCTGCCCTCGCCGACACCGCAGCCGGCGCTGCCCCGGCAGCCGCTCCCACCAGCGATGTCCCGGCCGCCGCTCGCATCGCCGGCGTCCCGGCCGTCGTTTCCAGCGGCGCCCCGGCCGTCGCTGGTACAGCGGCGCTGGCCCGGTCCGAGGCGACCGGCCCGTCCGGTCGCTCTCGGGGCGGTCCTCGCCGCGACCGCCGTCTGCGCCTCCGTGGTACCCCTCGACCGGCCCGGCCTGGGCTGGCTGGTCGCCGCCCTGGCAGCGGCGGCGGCCCTGACGACCGTCGCCGCCACCGCCCACCCGGCCGAGCCGGCGGCTCCGGCCGACTCCCCGGGTGGCGTCGGGCCGGTGGGTTCCGCTGGTCCACCCGCACCGGCCGGGTCGGCTGGTGCCCCCACCGGGCCGGCCGGGTCCGCTGGTGACACCGGACCCGCCGGGTCCGCTGGTGCCCCCGCCGGACCGGCTGGTCCCGCAGCTAGCGCTGCCCCCACCGGGCCGGCCGGTTCCGCAACTAGCGCCGGGCCCGCCGGGCCGGCCGTTCGTCCCGACGGCACGGGGGTGCCGGGGCGGATCGGTCGGTTCGGTTGGGCCGGCGCCACGCTGGCGCTCGTCGCGGTGGGGCCGGTCCGGGCCGCCGGTTGGCTCTTCGTGCTCTGTCTGCTCGCCGCCGTGGTCACCGGCACGTTGGCGGTGACCGGTGGGCGGAGTCCGCTGGGCATGCTGGTGGGCGCGTGGCTCCCGCCGGCCGCCGTGTTCCGGGCCCTGCCCTGGGCGAGCCGGAGCCGGCACCGACCGCACGGCGGCACCGGTCCGGGTGGGGTGGGGCGGGTACTGGTCAGTGCGGGCGTCACGGCGGTGCTGCTGCTCGTCTTCGGGCTGCTCTTCTCCTCCGCCGACGCGGTCTTCGCCGACCTGCTCGGAAACCTGCTGCCGGAGGTCTCCGTACCGGGGGTCATCGGTTGGGTCTTCCGGTTCCTGTTGGTGGGGGCGGCGCTGCTCGGTGCGGCGTACCTGCTGGCGGCGCCGCCCGACCTGACCGGCCTGCACGTCGGCGCGGCCCGGCCGGTACGCCGGCTGGAATGGGCGGTACCGCTGGGGTTGCTGGATGTGCTCTTCGCCGCCTTCGTCCTGGTCCAGCTGACCGTGCTCTTCGGCGGCGCCGGACACGTGTTGACCACCGCCGGGCTGAGCTACGCCGAGTACGCCCGGGGCGGGTTCTGGCAACTACTCGCCGTCTCCGCCCTCACCCTGCTGGTGCTGGCCGGCGCCGGTCGGTGGGCACCGCGCGCCACCCGCGCCGACCGGATCCTGTTCCGGGTCCTGCTCGGCACGCTCACCGGGCTGAGTCTGGTCGTCGTCGCCTCCGCGCTGTACCGGATGCAGGTCTACACCGACGCGTACGGGGCGACCCGGCTGCGGCTGTTCGTGGCGACCGTCGAGCTGGCCCTCGGGTTGATCTTCGTCTTCGTGGCGGTGGCGGTGCTGCGGATGCGCGCCGGCTGGCTGCCCTCGCTCGTCGTCGGTACCGCCGTCGTCGCCCTGCTCGGTCTGGCGGCGGTGGACCCGGACCGGTCGATCGCGGACCGCAACGTGGACCGGTACCTGCGGACCGGCTCGATCGATCTCGACTACCTGTCCCGGCTCTCTGCCGACGCCGTCGTCGCCCTGGACCGGTTGCCGGAGCCGCAACGCTCGTGCGCGCTGCGGTCCGTCGCCGACGCGGTACCCGCCGACGGCCTGTGGGCGGCGAACCTGGGACGGTCGCGGGCCCGCGACCGGTTGACCGACCGCCCGGTCCGGGCGGACGACCTGGCCTGCCCGCCCGACTGGTCCCGGTGACGGCCGGCCGCCGGTCGTCCGAAACCCGACGACCGGCGGCCCCACCGATCGCCTGCACACCCGACGGCCGGCGGGGTCGGCCAACCCCGACGAGCGGGCCTTGACAAACGGGGGCGGGCGGTGAGACTGCGTCAGTGGCCGCACCCATCCCCGCACCCCGGCGACCGGAACCGACCGGGCGGACCCGTGTCGTGCTCGCCGAGGTGGTGCGCAGCGACACCGCCGCCGACCGGACCCGGGCCGAGCTGACCGAGCAGACCCGGGTGGGCGAGGCGCTGGTCCGGGGCCTGGTCCGGGCCCAGCTCGCGCTGGCCGTCCGGATGTCGCTGGTGGTGGCGATCGGGCTGGGCGGGCTGCCGCTGCTCTTCGCGATCGCCCCGTCGATCGGGCGGGCCACCCTGTTCGGCGTCAACCTGCCGTGGCTGCTGCTGGGGGTGGTGTCCTTTCCGTTCCTGATCGCCGTCGGCTGGGTGTACGTGCGGCTGGCCGAACGCAACGAGCAGGATTTCACCCACCTGGTGCAGCGGCCGGAGCGCTGAGGTGGGCAACGTCTACGTGGTACCGGCGATCGTGGCGGTCACCCTGGTCACCGTCGGGATCGGCTTCTACGGGCTGCGGCTGGCCCGGACCACCTCCGACTTCCTGGTCGCCTCCCGGTCGGTCAGCCCGACCTGGAACGCCGCCGCTATCGGCGGGGAGTACCTGTCGGCGGCCAGCTTCCTCGGCATCGCCGGGCTGGTCCTCAAGTACGGCGTGGACGTGCTCTGGTACCCGGTCGGTTTCGCCGCCGGCTACCTGGCGTTGCTGCTCTTCGTCGCCGCACCGCTGCGCCGCTCCGGCGCGTTCACCCTGCCGGACTTCTGCGAGCTGCGGTTGGGCTCGCGTCGGCTGCGTACCCTGGCCACCGTCTTCGTGATCTTCATCGGGTGGCTGTACCTGGTGCCGCAGCTGCAGGGGGCGGGGCTCACCCTGGCCACGCTCACCGGCTCGCCGTACCCGGTGGGGGCGCTGCTGGTGGCGGTGGTGGTCACCGCCAACGTGGCGCTCGGCGGGATGCGGGCGATCACCTTCGTCCAGGCGTTCCAGTACTGGCTGAAGCTGACCGCGCTGGCCGTACCCGTGATCTTCCTGGCGTTGCAGTGGCAGGCCGACGCCCGCCCCGCGGTGACCCCGCCCGACGGGCCGACGTTCCGGACCGCGACCACCGTCGTGGTCGAGCACCGCGCGACCCTCACCCTGCCCGACGGCGACACCCGGCAGGTACGCCCCGGCGACGAGCTGACCTTCGCCGCCGGTGACCCGGTACCCGAGATCACCGGCACCGCCACCAGCGCCGCCGACTGGCTGCTGCCCAGCGCCGCCGGGGACGACGACCGGGGACTCTTCGCCACCTACTCGCTGATCCTGGCCACGTTCCTGGGCACCATGGGCCTGCCGCACGTGCTCGTGCGGTTCTACACCAACCCGGACGGGGCCGCCGCCCGCCGGACCACCCTGGTGGTGCTGGCCCTGGTCGGCGTCTTCTACCTGCTACCCACCCTGTACGGGGTACTCGGCCGGATCTACACCCCGCAACTGCTGGTCAGCGGAGAGACCGACGCCGTGGTGGTGCTGCTGCCCGGGGCGGCCCTCGGCGACGGCACCACCGGCCGGCTGCTCGCCGCGCTGGTCGCCGCCGGGGCGTTCGCGGCCTTCCTCTCCACCTCGTCCGGCCTGCTCACCAGCGTCGCCGGGGTGATCTGGACCGACGTGCTGGGCCGCGGCTCGGTGCGCGACTTCCGGCTCGCCACGGTGATCGCCGGTGGGATCCCGGCCGCGCTGGCGCTGAACGTCTCCGGGCTGGACGTGTCGCAGGTGGTCGGGCTGGCCTTCGCGGTAGCCGCGTCCAGCTTCTGCCCGCTGCTGGTGCTCGGCATCTGGTGGCGCGGCCTGACCGACCTGGGCGCCACCGCCGGAGTGCTCGCCGGTGGCGGCGCGGCGATCACCGCCGCCCTGGTCACCGTGCTCGGCCCACCGCTGTCGGGCTGGCCGGCCACGCTCGTCGCCCAGCCCGCCGCCTGGACGGTGCCGCTGGCCTTCTCGGTGATGATCGCGGTGTCGATGCTCACCCGCCGCCATGCCCCCACCGACGTCGCCACCATCATGCTCCGCCTCCACACCCCCGAAGCCCTCCGCCTGTAAGGAAGGGCCCCCTGTTAACGCTTTTCGTATAGCGGGGCACCCCTCTCACCGCCCACCGGGGCGGACGAAGCTCCTGCCTGGGGAGGAGACACAGGTCGTACCGCGGCGGGATCAGCCGGTGGCGGTCGCGGGCTAGGGTCGCAGGCATGACTGAGGAGCACCGGGCGCTCGCGCTGCGCGGGCTGGTCAAGCGGTTCGACAGCAAGGTGGCGGTCGCCGGCGTCGACCTGGACGTGCCGACCGGGTCGTTCTACGGCCTGCTCGGCCCGAACGGCGCGGGCAAGACCACCACCCTGTCGATGGCCGTCGGCCTGCTGCGCCCCGACGGTGGCCAGGCCCAGGTGCTCGGGTACGACGTCTGGACCGACCCGGTACGCGCCAAGCAACTACTCGGCGTGATGCCCGACGGGGTACGCCTCTTCGACCGGCTCGACGGGGCGGAGCTGCTGGCGTACCACGGCTTGTTGCGCGGCATGGACCCGGCGGTGGTGGACCGGCGCGCGGCCGAGCTGCTGGACGTCCTCGCGCTCGGCGACGCCGGCCGGACGCTGGTGGTCGACTACTCGGCCGGCATGAAGAAGAAGATCGGCCTGGCCTGCGCGCTGCTGCACGGCCCCCGGCTGCTGGTACTGGACGAGCCGTTCGAGGCGGTCGACCCGGTCTCCGCCGCGCTGATCCGCGACATCCTGCACCGGTACGTCACCGGTGGCGGGACGGTGGTCTTCTCCAGCCACGTCATGGAGGTCGTCGAGCGGCTCTGCTCGCACGTGGCGATCCTCGCCGACGGGGTGATCAAGCGGGTCGGCACCATCGACGAGGTACGCGCCGGCCGGGCGCTGGAGGACGTCTTCGTCGAGGTGGTCGGTGGTCGGACCGCGACGGGTGAGGAGTTGGCGTGGCTGTCCCGGTGACCACCCCGCCGGTCGTCGCGCCCACCGAACACCTCCGGCCGGTCCGGGCCCGACACTTCGTCCGGCTGAAGCTGCGGGTGACCAGGAACAATCTCCGAGGCCAGAGCTGGCGCGTGGCGCTGTTCGTACTCGGGGTGTTCTTCGGTCTCTGGTTCGCGGTGGGTGGCTTCTTCCTGTTCGCCGCGCCCGGCCTGGCCGACGGCGGCCGGTACGCGATCCTGGCCGGTGCGCTCGGCGGCGGCCTGGTGACCCTGGGCTGGCTGGTCCTGCCGCTGGTCTTCTTCGGGGTGGACGAGACGCTCGACCCGGCCCGGTTCGCGCTGCTGCCGCTGAGCCGGCGGACCCTGGTCACCGGGCTCTGCGCCGCCGCCCTGGTCAGCGTGCCGATGGTGGCGGCGCTTGTCGCGTTCGCCGGGCTGGTGCTCACCGCCGGCCTGCTCGGCGGCTGGGCGGCGGCCGTGGTCTGCGTACTCGGGGTGCTCTCCGGGTTGTTGCTCTGCGTCGCCGGCAGTCGGGCGTTGACCAGCGCGTTCGCCACCATGCTCCGGTCCCGTCGGGTCCGTGACCTGGCGGCCGTCCTGCTCGCGGTGCTGGCGGCCATGCTCGCCCCGATCCAGCTCGCGCTCACCGCCGCGCTACGCGACGCGGACTGGGACCGGCTGCTGGGGATCGCCCGGGTGGTCGGCTGGACCCCGCTCGGCGCACCGTGGAGCGCCGGCATCGAGGTGGCCGAGGGACGGGCCTGGGCCGCCGCGCTGAAGTTGCTGATCACCGGGGTGAGCGTCGCGGCACTGTTGCTCTGGTGGTCCCGGTCGTTGGAGTCGGCGATGACCGGTACGGCCAGCGCCGGTGCCGCCCCGGCCCGCCGTGGCCCGGCCGGCACCGCCGTGGCCCGGCTGTTTCCCCGGCCGCTGGGCTGGCTCGGGCGGACCCGGTTCGGTGCGCTGGTGGCCCGCGAGTGCCGGTACTGGTGGCGGGACGCCCGCCGCCGGGCCAACCTGATCACCCTCGTGATGGTCGGGATCTTCGTGCCGGTGATGATCAACGTTGGCGGCGCCGGTTTCGTCTTCGACAGCGAGCAGGGGTTCAGCTCCGCCGGTCCGACCTCACCGCTGACGGCAAGCGTGTCGATGGTCTTCGTCGGGGTGCTGGCCGCGGTGACGCTCGCCAACCAGTTCGGTTTCGACGGCAGCGCGTACGCGGCGAACGTGGTCGCCGGGGTGCCCGGCCGGGTCGAGTTGCAGGCCCGGATGGTGGCCTTCTCGGCCTACGTGGTGCCGCTGCTGGGGGCGCTCTCGGCCGTCATGGTGCTGGTGCTGGGTGAGCCGGCCTGGATCGGCCTGACGTTGGGCGTCCTCTTCGCCACCTACGGCGGCGGGCTGGCGGTCAACTCCTTCCTGTCGGTGCTGGGCGCGTACTCGCTGCCGGAAACGAGCAACCCGTTCGCGATGAACACCGGCGCGGGGATCGCCCGCAGCATGCTCACCCTGGTGTCGATGATCGTCTCGGCGGTCGTGGCGATCCCGATGCTGGTCGCCGCCGTCCTGCTCGGCGACGCCTGGTACTGGTTCGCGCTACCGGTCGGCGTGGCGTACGGGGTGGGCGCGGCGTGGCTCGGCGCGTACCTGGCCGGAGACGTTCTGGACCGCCGGATGCCGGAGCTGCTCGCGACGGTGACCCCACGCCGCTGAGGATGGGTACACTCCATCCCCATCGACTGGCGGATCGAGGAGGCACGATGTCGCGCCGGACCGGTAAGCCTTCCTACCTGCTGGCCCGCCCCGACAACCGGCGACGTCTCGTCGCGGTCGGCGTGGGGCTCGTCGCGGCGGCGGTCCTGCTGGGCGGTGGCATCGGCTACGGCGTGGGACGACCGGATGCCACCGAGGCCAGCATCGCCGACCTGCGACGCGCCGAGACCGAACGCGACGTACAGCAGATCGCCGACCTCACCGCGCTGGCCCGGCAGACCCGCGACCAGCTCTCGCCCATCCTCACCGCGCTGCGGCCGGACGGACCGGCACCCGACCCGGCGCAGGCCCGCCAGTGGCAGCAGACCATGCGTACGGTCGCCGAGCCGTTCGCCAACCCGCCGTCCGGCAGCACCGCCACCAACGTCGCCCGCGGTGGGCTGCGCAGCGCCGTCGACCAGGCCGCCGTGGCGGTGGACGCGTACGCCCTGGCGGCGGAGTCACCGGCGGCCAACCGCAAGGCGCTCACCGACATCGCGGTCCGGCAGGCGACCCTCGCCGCCACCACCTGGTCGGTGGCCGCGACCCAGCTCGACCAGATCAACATCGACGCGGGCCACGGCCACCAGCACGTCTACCTCGACACCGGTCAGGACGGCGGCGCCTTCACCCCCGACCACGCCCCGGAGGGCACCGGCGGCTGAGCCGACTCGCTCGGGCCGGCCATGGGTGGCGGGCGCACAATGGGGCGATGCCTGTCGTCGAGTCGGTGATCACCGTTCCCGTGGCCCCCGAGCTGGCCTTCGCCGTGTCGCAGACGGTCGCGCCGGTGCGGTACCGCTGGGATCCCTTCGTCCGGGAACAGCACTTCGTCGACGGTGCCACCCGCCCCGGCAAGGGGGTGCGTACCTTCACCCGCTCCCGGCACGGGCTGACCATGGTCAGCGAGTACGTCTCCTTCGCCCCGCCGACCAACGTCGGGATGAAGATGATCCGGGGGCCGTGGTTCTTCGAGATGTTCGCCGGTGGCTGGCGGTTCGCCCCCGGCCCCGAACCGGACACCACGCTCGCCACCTGGCGGTACAGCTTCCGCTGCCGGCCGGCGTTCCTGCGCCCGATCGCCGACCGGGTCGGGGTCTGGCTGCTCGGCCGGGACATCCGCCGGAGAATCACCGGGTACGCCGCCGGCTGCGCCGACGAGCAGGTGCTCGCCGCCGCCCGGGAATCCCTCTCCGGGCCCGCTCAACAGCCGGAGAGTCACGGTTAGCTTCGTGCCCCAGTCCGGCGCGGCACAATGTTTCACGTGAATCATGAGCCGGGTGCCGAGATCCACCACACCGACCCCTTCGCCGTACCCGTCGGTGACCGCTCGCCGGTCCGGCGGTTGCGGGGGCGGCTGGCCGCCCCGGTCACCCTCTGGACGGCGCCCGGCCCGGCCGGGCTGACCGTATCGTCCACGCTGGTCGCCGAGGGCGAGCCGAACCGGCTGCTCGGGCTGATCGATCCGGAGTCGGACCTGTGGGCGGCGGTCGAGGATTCCGGTCGGTTCGCGGTTGCCCAGTTGGGCCCGCCACACCGGCAACTCGCCGACCGTTTCGCCGGCCTCTTCCCGGCCCCGGGTGGCCTCTTCGCCACCGGCGAGTGGACCGAAACGTCGTACGGGCCGGTGCCGGCCGACGCCGGTGGCTGGGCGGGGTGCCGCCTGGACGTCGCCCGCGAATACGGCTGGGGCCTGCTGGTGGAGGCCACGATCGAGACAGTGGAACTGGCCGAGGAGACCGCACCCCTGCTGCATTACCGAGGCCGCTACCACACCCTGAAGGACTGACCGCCCTCGACAGCATCGGACATGCCTGCCGCCGTCACCCGCCCAGCAACGGGCTGCGGGCTGCGGGCTGCGGGCTGCGGGCTGCGGGCTGCGGGCTGCGGGCTGCGGGCTGCGGGCTGCGGGCTGCGGGCTGCGGGCTGCGGGCTGCGGGCTGCGGGCTGCGGGCTGCGGGCTGCGGGCTGCGGGGGCTGACGTTCGGCGGCGGGCGGGGGATGAGCCGGCGAGGTGAGAAGGGTGCCCTGCTATACCGGAAGCGTTAACAAGGGGCCCTTCCTTGCACGGGGGGGACCGTTCGGCGGGGTGACGTGGGTCACTGGGCGCAGCTAGTCGGCCGTTCGGCGCAGCCGTCGACCGGTACCGATCTGGGCCTATCCGGTAGGGCGGTGCGCTTCCTACGGTCGCCCAAACCCCCACGCCTGTGAAGGTGGTGATCCACAGATGTCCACGGACACACCCGCTTCGGCCCCCCACGGGCCCGAGCGGTACCTCGCCGTACAACGGTCGGACGAGTTCGCCGGGTTGCGTCGCGCGCTGCGCGGCTTCGTCTTCCCGATGACCGTCGCGTTCTTCCTGTGGTACGCGCTCTACGTCATTCTCTCCGCGTACGCCCGGGGCTTCATGGGCACGAAACTGTTCGGCACCAACATCAACGTGGCGCTGATCTTCGGCCTGCTCCAGTTCGTCTCGACGTTCCTGATCGCCTGGTTCTACTCGCGGTACGCCGACCGGAAGATCGACCCGATCGCCGACAAGATCCGCGGCGAGCTCACCGGAGGTGAGTCGTGAGCGCACTCTTCGCGGCGGAGGCCAGCGGCGGTGGTACCGCCCGTACGCTGACCATCACGCTGTTCCTGCTGCTGGTGGCCGGCACCCTGGCGATCACCATCTGGGCCAGCCGGCAGACCAAGACGGCGACGGACTTCTACGCCGGCGGCCGGTCCTTCACCGGCTTCCAGAACGGTCTGGCCATCGGCGGCGACTACATGTCGGCCGCCTCGTTCCTCGGCATCGCCGGCCTGATCGCCCTGTACGGCTACGACGGCTTCCTCTACTCGATCGGCTTCCTGGTCGCCTGGTTGGTCGCGTTGCTGCTGGTGGCGGAGCTGCTGCGGAACTCCGGCCGGTACACCATGGCCGACGTGCTGGCGTTCCGGATGCGGCAGCGTCCGGTGCGGACGGCGGCGGCGGTCTCCACCATCACGGTGTCGATCTTCTACCTGCTGGCCCAGATGGTCGGGGCGGGCGCGTTGGTGGCGCTGCTGCTCGGCATCCGGCCGGGGACCACGTTCCTCGGCATGGGCGCCGACACCGCCAAGGTCGCCACGATCGTGCTGGTCGGCGCACTGATGATCATCTACGTCACGGTCGGCGGGATGAAGGGCACCACCTACGTGCAGATCGTCAAGGCGGTGCTGCTGATGGGTGGCACGCTGCTGATGACCATCCTGGTGTTGGCCAAGTACAACTTCAACCTCTCCGCGCTGCTCGGCGACGCGGCGGCCTCGTCGGGTCAGGGCACCGCATTCCTGGAACCCGGGCTGCGGTACGGCGTGGAGGTCGCCGGCAACGCGACGCAGACGTTCTACAACAAGGTGGACCTGCTCTCGCTCGGCATCGCGCTGGTGCTCGGCACGGCCGGCCTACCGCACATCCTGATCCGGTTCTACACCGTGCCCACCGCCAAGGCCGCCCGCAAGAGCGTGCTCTGGGCGATCGGCATCATCGGCACGTTCTACCTGTTCACCCTGGCCCTCGGCTTCGGCGCGGCGGCGCTGGTCGGCAGCGAGGCAATCGTCGCGCAGGACAAGGCCGGCAACACGGCGGCGCCGCAGCTCGCCGAGCGGCTGGGCATCGACTTCTTCGGCGGGGACATCGGTGGCGCGGCCATGCTGGCGATCATCGCGGCGGTCGCCTTCGCCACCATCCTGGCGGTGGTGGCCGGGCTGACCCTGGCCTCCTCGTCCAGCCTGGCGCACGACTTCTACGCCAACGTGATCAAGCGGGGCGAGGCGTCCGAGCGGCAGGAGGTGAACGTCGCGCGGATCTCGGCCTTCGTCATCGGCGCGGTCGCCATCGTACTGTCGATCTTCGCGCAGAACCTGAACGTGGCCTTCCTGGTGGCGCTGGCCTTCGCGGTGGCCGCCTCCGGCAACCTGCCGGCGATCCTGTACAGCCTGTTCTGGAAGCGGTTCAACACCTCGGGCGCGGTCTGGTCGATCTACGGCGGTCTGCTGGCGGCGGTGCTGCTGGTGTTCTTCTCACCGGTGGTCTCCGGCGCGCCGACGGCGATGTTCCCGGATCACGACTGGCAGTGGTTCCCGCTGTCCAACCCGGGCATCCTCTCCATCCCGTTCGGTTTCCTCTGCGGCTGGATCGGCACCGTCATCTCCAAGGAGCACGACGAGGACAAGTACGCGGAGTTGGAGGTGCGCTCGCTTACCGGCGCCGGCGCGCACTGAGCCGGACCTGGCCGCGCCCCGGCCGGCCCGCCGGTCGCAGTTCACCGGCACCCTGTCCGCGCCACTCGAGCCGACGGTGAGAGGGGTCCCCTGCTATACGCCAGGCGTTAACAGGGGGCCCTTCCTTTATCGGTAGGGTGCGGGTATGAAGGTTGCTCCGCGCTTCGGTACCGGTCATCGTGTCCTCGTCACCGGGGGGGCCGGTTTCGTGCCGTCGCACCTGGTCGACTCGCTCGTCGCCCGGGGCTGCGCGGTGGTGGTGCTCGACAACTTCGTCACCGGGTCCAAGGAGAACGTCGCCCACCTGGTCGACCGGCCGGGCTTCACGCTGGTCGAGGCGGACATCTCCGACGGGCTGCCGACCGACCACCCGGCCCTGGCCGAGCGCTTCGACGCCATCCTGCACATGGCCTCGCCGGCCAGCCCGACCGACTTCGCCACCCTGCCGGTGGAGATCCTGCGGGTCGGTTCGGTCGGCACCCTGCACCTGCTGGAGCGCGCGGTCGCCGACGGTGCCCGGTTCCTGATGGCCTCCACCAGCGAGGCGTACGGCGATCCGCTGGAGCACCCGCAACCGGAGACGTACTGGGGCAACGTCAACCCGATCGGGGTACGCAGCGTCTACGACGAGGCCAAGCGGTTCTCCGAGGCGGCCACCATGGCCTACCACCGGTACCGGGGGCTGGACGCGGCGATCGTCCGGATCTTCAACACGTACGGGCCGCGGATGCGCCCGGACGACGGTCGGGCCATCCCCACCTTCATCTCCCAGGCGCTGCGCGGTGAGCCGATCACCGTGCACGGTACGGGGAACCAGACCCGCTCGATCTGTTTCGTCGACGACCTGGTGCGGGGCATCCTGCTGCTGCTCGACTCGACCGAGACCGGCCCGGTCAACTGCGGCACCGAGCACGAGCTGACCATGCGGCAACTGGCTGAGTTGATCGTGTCACTCTCCGGCAGCAGCTCCGAGGTGACCTACGTCACTCGGAGTGCCGACGATCCGGAGAAGCGCCGACCGGACCTCACCCGCGCCCGGGAACTGCTCGGATACGCCCCGACGGTGGGCCCGGAGGACGGGCTGCGGCGGACCATCGAGCACTTCCGTCAGCGACTGGGGTGACCGGCGCGACACTCGCCGAGGCCAACCTGTACATCGCCTGAGGGCAATACTGGCGCGCGCTACGTACCCTGAGTTACATGTCAGCGACCAGCTCAGCCGGTGATTCGCTTCCGTACCTGCACCGTGGTGCCGGGCGCGCGTCGGTCCCCGGCCCGGCCCGGGGCGCCGGCCGGTCCCGGCCGGCCGCCCAGTGGTACCCGTCGCACGACGACGGCCCGGCGGGCGCCGGCCCGGGTGGGCCGGGCGGGCCACGTCAACCCGACGGACCGGCCGGCCCCGCCCCCGCGGTCGGCAGCCGCGCTGGCGGCGCGGCGTCCTGGTGGTCGGGGTGGTCGTGCTGGTCCTGGCGCTGGTCGGCGGGGGCGGGGCGTGGTTCTACACCCGCAGCCTCAACAGCGACCTGGCCCGCACCGACCCGTTCTCCGAGATCACCGGCGGCCGGCCGGCGAAGACCGTGGACGGTGCGCTGAACATCCTGCTGGTCGGCAGCGACTCCCGGGACCCGGACGCCCCGGTCGAAGAGGCGAGCAAGTGGCGGGCCGACACGATCATCGTGATGCACATTCCCTCCGACCACCGCTCCGCCTACCTGGTCTCCATTCCCCGGGACCTGTACGTGCCGATCCCGGAGGCGGCCAACGCGGAGTGCGGATCGGGCAACCGAGGCAAGATCAACGCGGCCTTCGCATTCGGTGGACTGCCGCTGGCGGTACGCACCGTGGAGTGCTTCACCGATGTCCGGTTGGACCACGTGATGGCCATCGACTTCGCCGGTTTCAAGCAGGTCACCGATGCCCTCGGTGGGGTCGACCTGAAGGTCGAGCGGACCACCACCTCGATCCACAAGCCGTTCCGGACCTTCGAGAAGGGCACCAACCACATGAACGGCGCCGAGGCCCTGGACTGGATCCGGCAGCGCAAGCAGTTCCCGGACGGTGACTTCGCCCGAATGCGTCACCAGCAGGAGTTCCTCCGCGCGTTGATGGACAAGGCCGCCAGCTCGGGCACCCTGACCAACCCGCCCAAGCTGAACGCGTTCCTGCGGGCGACGACCGACGCGGTCACCGTGGACCAGGGCTTCTCCCTGGCCGACATGGCGCTGCAGTTCCGCAATCTGCGCGGCGAGAACCTCACCTTCGTGACCAGCCCGCACGCGGGCAGCGAGACCATCAACGGCGAGTCGGTGGTGGTCTCCGACCGGGAGAAGGCTCTGGCGATGTACCAGGCCATCACCGCGGACACCATGGCCGAGTGGGTGCAGGCCAACGAGAAGCCCGCCGACTCGGGCGGTAGTTGACGGTTCCGTTTCGAATTCGTTTCGACAGACGTCATCGTCGGTCGGTGACCGTGGGTGCGCGCCGCGCCACCGGTCACCGACCGGTCGTATCCGTCGGTACGTTCGGCCAGTTAATTGAGGCGAGCAGGAAGAACACGGCAGATTGCCGCCGGGGAACTCGCCACGAGGGGCCCGGATCCGTAAAGTGATCCCTCCCTCTTATCACGCGAACTGGAGCACGCATGCCGGTTCAGACCCGCCGTCGATCCTCGGCATCGACGCATCCGAGCGCGGCCGCCAAGGCTCGGCGGCCATCCCGTCGCAGCGTTCCGGCGGTGGGAAGCCCCTGGCGACCCGCCGAAGCCGGCGAAGAAGCGCCGTCGCAAGGACCCGCTCTGGGCCGGATCACCGTCGTGGTCGGCGCGGTGCTGATGGTGACCAGCGGAGCGGCCCTGGCCGGCAGCAAGGCCGTGATCAGCCAGGCACCGGGAGCATCGCCCAGCGCAACCTGCTCGGTGAGGCGGGCAAGTCCGACGCCGAGGGTGGGGAGAGCCTGGAGGGTCCGATCGACATGCTGCTGCTAGGGGTGGACGCCCGGGAGCGCTGGGCCGCCGACGACGTCCGGGCGGACAGCATCATCGTGCTGCACATCCCCGCCAGCCACGACCAGGCGTACCTGATCTCCATCCCCGGGACACCGAGGCGGAGATCCCGGAGTTCAGCAAGAGCGGTTACCCCGGCGGCACCGACAAGATCAACGCGGCCTTCCAGGCGGCGCCCGCAACGGCGGCGGCTGGGAGGGCGGGGCCCAGTTGATGGCCCAGACGATCAAGAAGATGACCGGGGTCAGCTTCGACGGCGCGGCGATCATCAACTTCGGCGGCTTCAAGAGCGTCATCGACGCCCTCGGCACCGTGCGGATCTGCGTCAGCCAGGAGGTCAAGTCGGCCCACATGTCGTACGTGGACGACAAGCCGATGTGGAACGCGGACGCGAAGAAGACCGGCAAGGCCCGTACCCCGGTGGTGCACAAGAAGGGCTGCCGGGAGATGGAGGGCTGGGCCGCGCTGGACTACTCCCGGCAGCGCTACGGGCTGAAGAACGGCGACTACGACCGCCAGCAGAACCAGCAGCAGCTGATCAAGGCGATGGCCCGTAAGGCCACCGAGAAGGGCATCCTCTCCAACCCGGTCAAGCTGCAACAGCTGACCAAGGCGGCCGGCAAGGCGTTCATCCTCGACACCGGCAAGGCCTCCCTGCCCGACCTGGTCTTCACCATGCGGGGGTCACCGGCAACGAGTTGACCATGCTGCGCACCAACGGCGGCAACTTCCACGGCAACGCCAACGGCCGGGAGACGCTCAGCCCGCAGACCCTGGAGATGTTCCAGGCGGTACGCAGGGACGAGCTGGGCGAGTTCATCTACACCAACCCGGCGATGCTCTCCACCCGGAAGTAGTTTCCCCGAACGCCACTGATCAGGCAGGACGTCTCCGTAGCCTGACGTGAGAGGTATTCACGTCAGGCTACGGAGGTGGGCGCCACGTCCAGGGCGGCACAGACCGGACCCCGGCGCCGGGCCGGGCGACGACGGGCGCCCCGCTGGGCGCGGATCCTACTCGGCGCCGGGCTCGTCCTGGTCCTGCTCGCCGGGGTCGCGGTCGTCGGGCTGCGCCTGCTCGGCGACCGGTACGAACGGACGGTGCTCCGGGAGCAGCTGCTCGACCCGACCGCCCGGCTCGACGGCACCAGCCTCGACGGCCCGCTGAACTACCTGCTCGTCGGCTCCGACCGGCGACCCGGCGACGACAACCCCGCGCAGCGCTCGGACAGCATCCTCATCGTGCACGTGCCGGCCGGGCTGCGCCAGGCGTACCTGATCTCCGTACCCCGGGATCTGCTGGTCACGATCCCACCCGGCGGCGGCTTCACCGGTGGGGAAGACAAGATCAATGCCGCGTACGAACACGGCGGCGGCGGTCAACCGGGTGCCCGGCTGCTGTCGGCGACCCTGACCCGGCTCACCGGACTGCGCTTCGACGGCGCGGCGCTCATCGACTTCGCCGGCTTCCGGACCGTCATCGACCTGCTCGGCGGGGTCCGGATGTGCGTGGACACCGAGGTCCGCTCGATCCACACCGGCACGGTCTTCCGCCCCGGCTGCCAGCAGATGGACGGCCGGCAGGCGCTGGACTACGTCCGGCAGCGCTACGACCTGCCCCGGGGCGACTACGACCGGCAGCACCACCAGCAGCAGCTCCTGCGGGCGATGTTGGAGCGGGCCGGCCAGACCGACCTGCGCCGCG